>NZ_JBFTJR010000005.1:0-129263 GCF_056395525.1 Caulobacter sp. 10L414 | reverse complement strand
CGCAATCGATCCGATCCAGCCACTCAAAGAACGCTCCCTCATCCAGCGGGCTGTAGTAGATGACGCTGGTTGCAACGAGGGTCTGTGACAGGACGGACATTCCACGACCATGCCTGGACAGGACGGCTAGTTGCAACGTCCGACCAGGGTGGTTTTCCGACGTTGCCCTGCTAGTCTCTCGTCATGGATGCGAGACAGTTCAACATCCGCGACGGCCTCGGGCGACTTATCTGCCCCGCGTGCGGCTATCCCGACTATGCCTCTGAACCGGCATACGATGAACGTCACGGCCTCGCGGGGACAACCATATGCCCTTGCTGCATGTGGGAGCCAGGCTTCGACGACAATGCAGCGGCTTCAGTCCGTGCCGAGGACACGATTCTCGCATCACTGAGGCGGTACAGATCCGGTTGGGGCGGGCAAGCCCATTGGTCGGGTCGTGCTTCTGATCGGCTCGACGGCTGGAGCGGCGCAGAACAACTAAGCCGCCTGTTCGAGATTGCGCCTCAGGTCCGTTGAGGATGGATCGGGGACGTTGCTTCCATGGTCGTCAGCTCCGCGCTAGCCTCGCCCTATGGACGTATTTGACTGGCTAGCAGAGTGGTACGAGGCCCAATGTGATGGGGAGTGGGAGCATAGCTTTGGTCCCAAGATCACCACGATCGACAACCCGGGCTGGTCAGTAAGGATCGACCTCGCGGGAACGGACTGCGATGGTCGAGCTATGGATCGGCGCTCGCAAAGCTACGAGCATGAGACCGAATGGTGGACCTGCTGGGTGGATGACAATGTCTTCCACGGTGCTGGCGGGCCACGCCAACTACGCCCGATGCTGGAAACGTTCAGAGCATGGGCTCTGGCCAACTAGGTTATGGACCTCTCCAAGTTGAACATCCAAGCTTCCGTCGAACTGCTACCAACGTCAGCGGGCGGGAGAGCACAGCCGATTGTGGGAGGGGTTAGTTATCGCCCGAACCACAATTTTTTCGCTCCGGACAATCGCGACATGTGCATGGGGTTCATCGAGCTACCGACCGGACAGGACTTGATGCCTGGCCATTCGACTGAGCTTGAGATCACGTTCTGGGTCTGGCCGGAGCTGCGTGCAGCCATCAAACCCGGACGCACGTGGACGATCCAAGAAGGCCCAAAGATCGTCGGCTATGGAACAGTCCTCAACGTGCTGGCTGAAGAGTCCGATTAGGGTCGATCTCGGTCTTGTGCCTGGTGAGCTGAAGGTCCGGTTCCTGGAGGTACATGTAGGTCAGGAACTGGCGCTGGCAGGACCATCAAGCGGTTAGCTCCTGACGCTTTTGCGTTGCGGACTTCAACCAAAGAAGGAGGGGCCCGAAGGCCCCTCGAAGTGAGCGTCCGCTACGCGCGATGATCAGTATTCCATCGCCGGAACTGGCGCCGGCGCGACGTCCTTGGGCGCCTCGGCAATCAAGGCCTCGGTGGTGATCAGCAGCGAGGCGACCGAAGCGGCATCCTGCAGGGCCGTGCGTACCACCTTGGCTGGATCGATGACGCCAGCCTTCACTAGGTCCTGGTACTCACCGGTGGCGGCGTTAAAGCCCCAGCTGTAGTCGGTCTTCTCCAGGAGCTTGCCGACCACGTAGGAGGCGTCTTCGCCTGCATTGGCGACGATCTGACGGGCCGGCGCCTGCAGGGCGCGGCGGWCGATGTCGAGGCCGGCCTTCTGGTCGTCATTGGCCGGCTTGACGCCGTCCAGCGCTTTCAGGGCGCGCAGCAGGGCCACGCCGCCGCCGGGCAGGATGCCTTCCTCGACCGCCGCACGGGTGGCGTGCAGGGCGTCGTCGACGCGGTCCTTCTTTTCCTTGACCTCGACCTCGGTCGCTCCGCCGACCCGCACGACCGCGACGCCGCCGGCCAGCTTGGCCAGGCGTTCCTGCAGTTTCTCGCGGTCGTAATCGGAGGTCGTGTCCTCGATCTGGCGCCGGATCTGGGCGACGCGAGTATCGATCTCGCCGCGCTGGCCTGCCCCGTCGACGATGGTGGTGTTGTCCTTGTCGATCGTGACCTTCTTGGCCCGGCCGAGCATCTCGATGGTGATGTTCTCCAGCTTGGTCCCCAGCTCTTCAGAGACCACATTGCCGGCGGTCAGCACCGCGATGTCCTCGAGCATGGCCTTGCGGCGATCGCCAAAGCCCGGCGCCTTGACCGCCGCCACTTTCAGGCCGCCGCGCAGCTTGTTGACCACCAGGGTGGCCAGGGCCTCGCCCTCGACGTCCTCGGCGATGATCAGCAACGGGCGGCCCGACTGCACGACTTTCTCCAGCAGCGGCACCAGCGCGGACAGGTTCGACAGCTTCTTCTCGTGGATCAGGATATACGGATCGTCCAGCTCGACGCGGAGCTTGTCGTTGTTGGTCACGAAGTAGGGGCTGATATAGCCGCGATCGAACTGCATGCCCTCGACCACCTCCAGCTCGGTGGCCAGGCTCTTGGCTTCCTCGACGGTGATAACACCCTCGTTGCCGACCTTTTCCATGGCCTCGGCGAGGATGCGTCCGATCTCCTCGTCGCCATTGGCCGAAATGGTGCCGACCTGGGCGATCTCGGTGTTGGCGCTGATCTTTCGCGCGTGGCTCTTGAGATCGGCCACCACGGCGCTGACCCCAAGGTCGATGCCGCGCTTGAGGTCCATCGGGTTCATGCCCGCGGCCACGGCCTTGGAGCCCTCCCGGACGATGGCCTGAGCCAGCACCGTGGCGGTCGTGGTGCCGTCGCCGGCCAGATCGTTTGTCTTGGAGGCGACTTCGCGCAGCATCTGCGCGCCCATGTTCTCGAACTTGTCCTTCAGTTCGATTTCCTTGGCGACGCTGACGCCGTCCTTGGTGATGCGGGGCGCGCCGAAGCTCTTGTCGATGACGACGTTGCGGCCCTTGGGGCCCAGGGTGACCTTCACCGCATCGGCCAGGATGTCGACGCCACGCAGCATGCGGTCGCGGGCGTCGGATGAGAACTTCACTTCCTTGGCAGCCATGGTTCCTACTCCTCTCGGTTGGGCTGTCAGTGGACGATATTGGGATGGCGCATTAGGCGGCCTTCTTGAGCGTAGCCTCCGTCTCCAGGACGCCGAGGATATCGCTCTCCTTCATGATCAGGAGGTCCTCGCCGTCGATCTTGACCTCCGTGCCGGACCACTTGCCGAACAGGACGCGATCACCGGCCTCGAGGTCCAGCGCGACCAGCTTGCCGGCGTCATCGCGGGCGCCCGGGCCGACGGCGACCACCTCGCCCTGCTGGGGTTTTTCCTTGGCGGTGTCGGGGATGATGATGCCGCCCGAGGTCTTTTCCTCGGCCTCGATGCGGCGGACGACCACACGGTCGTGCAAGGGGCGGAAATGCATGCATAACCTCCAGATGCAAAACAGGACGTGATGGGTCCACCAAGCTCGCGCCTGGCGAACGGACGTCGAGCTAGGCGGTGCTGGAACCGGTTCAAGAGGTCGCTGCGAAATTTTTTGAGAGGGCCGGTGCCGCTCATGACGAGCGCTTGTGATGGTCGCTGACGGCTTGACGCTTCCGGCGCCTCGGCCAAAAAATCAGCGCTCGCGATCACGCTTGATCAGCGTTCGCCGACGGGAAAGGATTGAAGAACAGGAGGTTGTTTTGCCCCGCGCCCGTATTTCTATGGCCATGCGCCTGGTTACTGTCGCCTGAGGACGCCGCCCATGGACAGGGATTTTCTCAAGCAGCTCGAAGGCTATGGCCTGGCGACCGCCCAGATCCACTACTATCGCCTCGACTATCCGGCCGTGCTTCAGCTCTACGTCTGGCAGGAATATGATCTGGCGCCGCGCTTTCCGGTTCTGCAGGCCTTTCTCGATCATTGGCGGCGCGAGATCGAAGCCGCGCTGCATTCGGTCCAGGTCGCCCACCATCGACTGATCGGACCCTCGGAATGGCGGGCCGTCGATGGCGTGATCTCGCTGCACTAGCCTTCGGCAAGCAGGGCGGAAGGTCGAGGTTCATACTTCGCCTCGGGCTGGGTAACGCCTGGGTTCAGAGGGCGAAAAATTTTCTGACGCGAGCGTCTTGACGCCTTTCGGCGGCGCCCTAACTCATCGCTCGCTTGCCGGGCGCCGACAGGGCCTGGCTCTGGGGCGCAGAGCGCTTGGCTMGGCGTCCCTCATGTCCAACTTGCTTTCGAGGAGATGGAAATGAGAACCGCTTTTGACTTTACTCCCCTCTACAGCTCCATGATCGGCGTGGATCGCATGGTCGATCTCGTCGAGACCGCGCTGCGTACCGAGGCGAGCGCCAGCTATCCCCCGTACGACATCGAAAAGACCGGCGAGGCCAGCTACCGCATTTCGCTGGCGGTCGCGGGCTTCGCGCCGGATGATCTCGAGGTGGTGGCCCAGCCCAACCTCTTGGTGATCAAGGGCCGAAGGGCGGCGAACGAAGACCAGGGCGCGCGAACCTTCCTTCACCAGGGCTTGGCGCAGCGCGCCTTCGAGCGCCGCTTCGAGCTGGCCGACTATGTCGTCGTCAAGGACGCCGTCCATGCCCATGGCGTCTTGTCGATCGATCTGGTCCGCGAGGTGCCTGAGGCCTTGAAGCCCAAGCAGATCGCGATCGGGGTCGGCGCGCGCCAGCAGGCGCTGGAGCTCAAGCCGGCCAAGACGCGCAAGRCTGCGTAAGGGGCTGGTCATGCGCACGCACACCCATGCGAACGATCGGGCTCGACCATGGCCCGTTCGGCCGGCGGTCGGCTTCCTCCACCCCTTGGAGGTGTTGAAGGATCAGGATCTCGATCTCGCCGAAAAGCGCGAAATCCTGGCGGCCTGGGCGTCGGACGCCAGCGCGGTCGAGCACCGGCCTAGTCAGAGATGGCTCTTGGGAACGCCCGGGCCTGTGCCGCTTAGCGAGGTTCTGTCCGCGCTGCGCCGCCTGGACGGCGACATGTTCTCTTGAGTTGGGGCGGGCGGCCGGCCAGCGTAGGGCCGGCCGCTACTTCGTACAACTCGCCGTTCTGCGTTATGACCATGCCTTGTTTCATCTATGTCGAGCCGTCGAACGACGGCTGGATCGTTCGCGGCGACTTCCGCGACAGTCCCCTGCCGTTCCCCACCGGCGCCCGAGCAGAGCAGGCCGCGCGTGACTGGGCTCATCGCCTGGCGGACGCCGGTGAGCCCGTGGTCTTGGAGATTCGCCTGCGCGATGGCGCGCGCGCCGGCCGGTTCCTGTTTCCACCTCACGCGGCGGACACGGAAGCGGGCTTGGCGCTGCGCGCTTAGCTAGGCCGCAAGCGACTCAGTCGTCGCCCGCATTCGCCTTAGGGCGGCGGCAAGGTCTGAAAGCGCCAAGACGAAGGGCGACCCATTGCGGAGCGATTTCTGAGCCTCGGACCATTGCCCGCGATTGATTTGGTCGGCAACCAAACCCGCCTGCTGGTGGAAGGCCCGATGGTTTTCCAGCAAGCCTAGGAAGGCATGGTTGCCGGCCCAACGCCGGGCGCCCTCGCCGTGGATCCAGCAGCCGGTGGGGCAGTGACGATCCGATCGCAAAGCGGCCAAATCGATCGGTTGTCGCTCGCTCAGAGCCGCGACGAGCGCTTCGCGGATGTGGTGATGGTTGTGTGCGTGTTCCTGAAAATCCATGACCAAACCTCTCGGCTCAATCCAACGCGGGGGTTTTCGCGCAGGATGGTTGCCGGTTGGTTTTCGCTCGATCGCTATCCACAGTTTTTGATGGTCTGATGCACGGCCTTTCTTGCGATCGCGCAGTGTTTTCTCCCTCGCGAAACGTCGCGCTGTCAGATGGGGGCGGAAGGTCCAGTTCCCGGAGGTGCATCAAGGTCAGCAACTGGCGCACAYGCGCCCTGTCGCCGCCAGTAGACCGAAGGGCGAACCGCCGCCTGATCTCAGTGCGCGTCCGGCGACGGCTTGGCGCCGGCCAGGGGCGGGGGCTTGCAGAATGGAGCCATGACCAGGGCGGCCAGGAACAGCATCGCCATGATGCGGAAGACGTCGTTGAAGGCCAGGGTCAGGGCCTCGCGGCCGACGACCTTGGCCAGTTCGCCCTGCAGGATCAGGGCGGCATGGTTGGCGTCGGGCGTGCGTTCGGCGATGCGGGCGGCCAGGGTTCCTAGGGCGTCGGTCCCGGAGCGGCCGGCCTCGCCCAGGGCTTCGCCGAAGCGGGCGACATGGATGCGGGCGTTGTCGCCCAGCCAGGTGTTGACGACAGCGATGCCGATGGCGCCGCCCAGATTGCGCATCAGATTGAACAGGCCAGACGCGTAGCGTAGCTCGGCCATCTCGAAGCCGGTGAGCGCCAGGCCGACGCTGGGCACGATACACAGCATGATCGCARAGCCGCGGAGGGCTTGAGGGATCAGCAGGGCCGCAAAGCCCCATTGGCTGGTCATGTGCGAGGTCAGCCACAGGGCGGCGGCGAACAGCGTCAGGCCCACGCTGACCACGATGCGCGGATCAACCTTGGTGGAGAGGCGCGCGGCGATCACCGTCGACAGGATCTGGGCGATGCCGGTGACGAAGACGGTCGTGCCGATCTCCAGGCTGTCATAGCCGCGCACCCGTCCCAGGAAGACCGGGATCAGATAGGTCGACGAATAGAGGCCAAAGCCGATCACCAAGTTGAAGGCGCAGGCGAAGGCGAAGGTCGGCTTGCGGAAGGGTGTCAGCTTGACGATAGGCCCGCCTGACCGGAACGAACGCTCGACGAAGAGCAGGAAGGCGACGAACGCCACCCAGGCGCCGATGGCGATGTGGGTGTCCTCGAACCACTGCTTTCTGGGGCCTTCCTCGAGCACATATTCCAGCCCGCCCAGGAAAATCGCCATGGCCGCCAGGTGCGAGTAGTCGATCTTCTTGAGCATTGACAGGTTTGGCCGGTCGACCTTGATCAGCTTGATCGCCAGCAGGGTGACCAGGGCGCCGGGGACGATGTTGATGTAGAAGATCGAGCGCCAGCCGATCGCCTGCGTCAGCCAGCCGCCGACCGTGGGGCCAAGCGTCGGGGCCAGCACCGAGACCATGCCCAGGATCGCCGGGATCATCGCCCGCTGCGGTCCGGAGAACATCGCAAAGCCCGTGGCGAACACCGTCGGCACCATCGCCCCGCCGGTGAAGCCCTGGAACACGCGGAACAGGATCATCGAGTCGATGTCCCAGGCCATGCCGCACAGGGCCGAGGAGATCGTGAAGAGACCCGCCGACAGGGCGAACAGCCACCGCGTCGACAGCGCTTGCCCCAGAAAGGCGGCGAATGGGATCATCACAAGCTCGGCCATCAGGTAGCCGGTCTGCACCCAGCTGATCTCGTCGGGTCCCGCCGAAAGTCCCGCCTGCACATCGTTCAGCGAGGCGGCCACGATCTGGATGTCGATCAGGGCCATGAACTGGCCAAACGCCATCACCGCGAAGATCAGGAACTTGGTTTGGGTGGGCAGGGCGCCCGGATCGATGGGCCCGCGGTCCTGGTCGTTCATGGCCGGCCCTTGAAAGGATGACGAATATAATATTATACATGTCATGTAATCGAGGCCGCAAGATGCGATACGACAGCGAGCATAAGGCGCGCACCCGCCAGAGGGTGCTGGACGAGGCCGCCAAGGCCATCCGCGAGGAAGGGCCGCACCGCTTGGGCGTGGCCGGGGTCATGGCTCGCGCGGGCCTGACCCATGGCGGCTTCTACGCCCACTTCGCCTCCAAGGAGGACTTCATCGCCGCGGCCATCGCCCACATGTTCGAGGGCGGCCCGACCGCCAAGCTTGAGAAGATGAAGGGATTGCCGCCCCGCGAGGCGCTGGTGGACTACATCGACTTTTATCTTTCTCGGGGCCACCGCGACTCGCGCACGGGCGGCTGCCCTCTGCCCTATCTGGCGGTC
Organism: Caulobacter sp. 10L414; assembly: GCF_056395525.1. NCBI lineage: Bacteria > Pseudomonadati > Pseudomonadota > Alphaproteobacteria > Caulobacterales > Caulobacteraceae > Caulobacter > Caulobacter sp. 10L414. The sequence continues at coordinate 121,382 of NZ_JBFTJR010000005.1, read as the reverse complement.
GATGTTCCGCGGCTGCCTGAAGCCTCGCGCCAATGCTACGCCCAGGGCGTCGCGCACCTGACCAAGGTCATCGCCGGCCATCTCGCCGCCCTGGGGCATGATCGCGCCGAAGAGGAAGCCAGCTCCGCCCTGGCCGAACTCGTCGGGGCCGTGACCCTGGCGCGGGCCGAGCCCGACGCGGCGCGCTCCGACGCCCTGCTTGAGCGCTCGCGCACCCACCTCAAGCATCGTCTTGGCCTGGAGGCGGCCCATTGACCGACGCGACCATGCCTCGGGCCGCCGCCGCTAAGGCGCCGTTCTCCAAGAAGACGGTGCTCGTCGTGGGCGGCGCGATCCTCGTCGCCGCCGGCGGCTCGGCCTTGATCGCCATGCCCAAGGGCTCGGTCTCGACCGACGCTGCCTATATCCAGGCCGACAGCTCAGCCGTCGCGCCCAAGGTGCGGGGGCTGGTGGCCCAGGTGCTGGTCGGCCACAATCAAAGCGTCAAGCGCGGCGACGCCTTGGTCCGCATCGACCCCGAGGAATTCGACGCCCGCGTCGCGTCCGCCGAGGCCGATGTCGGAAACGCGGAAGCCGCGGCCGCCAGCGCCCGCGCGGCCCTGATCTCGCTGGACGCCGAGCAGCGCCTGGCCGGCTCGAACATCCGCGCCGCCCAGACCGCGATCGCGGCCGCCGACGCCGAGAACGTCCGCGCCCAGGCCGACCGCAAGCGCTACGAGGATCTCGCCGACAGCGGGGCGGTGGCCAGGCGCGACGTCGAGCGTTTCCGGGCCGCCGCCGTCGGGGCCCAGTCGGCCGCCGAGCGCAGCCGCGCCCAGCTGTCGGTCAGCCAGGACCAAGCCGCCGTCACCGCCGCCAGGCGCGCCACCCTGCTGGCGGGGGTGGCCCAGGCCGAGGCGGCGGTGGCTCGCGCTCGCGCCGCCCTCGTGCTCGCTCGCCAGGATCAGGCCCATACGATCATCGCCTCGCCGATCGACGGCGTCGTCGGCGATCGCCAGGCCGAACCCGGCGACTACGTCCAGCCCGGCTCGCGGCTGATGACCATTGTGCCGATGAAGGCGCTCTACGTGGTCGCCAATTTCAAGGAGACCCAGGTGGCGCGGATGCTGCCTGGCCAAGAGGCGGTGGTGCGGGTCGACGCCCTGGGCGGCAAGGCCTTGAAGGGCCATGTCGAAAGCTTCGCCCCGGGCTCGGGCTCGCAGTTCTCGCTGCTGCCGTTCGAGCCGGGCACGGGCAACTTCACCAAGATCGTCCAGCGCGTGCCGGTGCGCATCCGCCTCGACCCTGGCCAGGTCGACATCGCCCGCCTGCGGCCAGGCCTATCGACCACGGTGAAGGTGCGACTGAAGGACTAGGGCCGCGACAGCCTTGCCGCGCCCTTCGGCAAGAAGCGGCGTGCTCGGCTCAGTCGTCGAAGTCGTAGTCGACCTTCGCGGCTTTGAGGCGCCATGTCGTTGCGGCTTCGACCGTGGCCTTGCCTTCGGCGACCACGCCGATCATCGAGGCGCCGATTCGCGAGGGATAGGTGCGGAACGAACGATCATATGTGACCCGCGGGAGAGCCACGGCATTGCGTCAAACGGTGAGCCAGCGCTTGGCCAAAAGCGCAGGGAGAGTCCGATGATCGAGCGAGATCATACGCTGGCTGTTCAGGTGCCCTGAGCAACTCGAAACGGCTCAGCTTCAACGGCGGCGCTCGGAAGGGCGAACTCGGCGTAAAGCCCCGTTGGGCGCCAATCCATGCGCGCCTTGCCGCGCAGTTGCCTCTCGATGATGGCGCCGATCATCGTCGAACCAAATCCCGCCGATCTGCGCGCAGCGGGCGCGGGTCCGCCAATTTCTTCCCAGACGATCGTGAAGCCGCTGGTCGTTTCTTGGGGGGCCCAGCTGACGGCGAGCGCGCCGGCAGGTGTTGACAGGCAGCCATGCACCGCGGCGTTGGCGATCATCTCGTGAAGAACGAGCGCCAAAGGCTGAACCATGGCCGCGCCTACCGCGATCTCGGGACCAGCCAGCGTCGCGCGGCCCAGATCGAACGGCGCGATCTGCAGTTGGAAAAGCTCATGCAAGGGGGCCGGCCGCCAGCGCCGCTCGGAGAGGTACGCATGGGTCCTGGCGAGCGCCTGGATGCGCCGCTGGACCGCAGCGGCGTACTCTTTGGCGTCCTGTGCGCGGCTGAGACGCACGATGCCTTCCACGATCGCCAGGGCGTTCATCGCCCGGTGGTCCACCTCGCGCAGGAGAACGAGGCTTTCCTCCGCCGCCCAGGCGCTCGCTCGTCGCTGGAGGCTAACATCGACCTGCGAGGCGAAGAAATAGGCCAAGCGACCGGCTTCGTCGTGCGCGGGACTGAGGTTGACGCGGTTCCAGAACGTGCCGCCGTCCTTGCGATAGTTAAGGATCTCGACTTCGATGGGGCGGGCGCTGGCCACAGCCTCACGCAGGGCTTGGATCGCCTCAGGATCGGTCGCGGGACCTTGAAGCAGGCGACAGTTGCGCCCGATCACCTCCTCGGGGGTGTAACCCGTAAGCTCCAGGAAGGCGGCGTTGGCCAGGACGATCGGATTGTCCTCCTGTGACGGATCGCAGATCACGATGGGGGTCTGGGCGCGCTCGACGGCGAAGAACACCAGGTCGCGGCGATCGGCGGTCGCGGTCGAAGTGCGTTTGCTGTCGTCCAACGACGGGCTCCTACCTTGACCTAGCGGGCGATCGGACAGGAGAACGCCAAGCCCCATCGGCGGTTGCGGGCTTCGATGATCCGGGTCCTGCACCAAGCCGCGTCTCTGCCTCTCGTTGCCGCAAGAGGCTTTAGTCGAGAGCGCTTGGTTCGCGAGGGCGTATCCTCTTGCCATATCGCTGACGAGTGACAATATCGTATATTCGTCACTTTGCGATGAGGTTTCAATGCTGCCAGCGTGCGTCATTCAAGGCGTCGAAGCGCCCAGGCGCGCAGGTCGATGGCGCGGCGCGAATTTGGGAAGCGCGCCGGGCGAGTTGGATCGCGCCGCGCTCGCCCTTGGGCGGCGTTCGTGAGCGGCGTCGCGCGCGTGCGCGTGGTGGTCACCGGCATGGGGTTGGTCACGCCCCTGGGCGTTGGCGTCGAGACGGTGTGGTCGCGCCTGCTGGCTGGCCGTTCGGGCCTTCGCAGGCTCGACGACACCGTCGTTTTCGATGTCGCGTGCAAGATCGGCGGCGTGGTCCCTTCCAAGCTGGAGGATCCGGTCGCGGGCTTTGACGTCGACGCCATCGTCGGGGTCAAGGACCAAAAGAAGATGGACCGCTTCATCCCCTTCGCTCTGGCGGCTGCTGAAGAAGCCATCGACCAAGCCGGCTGGCGTCCCGACACCGCCAAGGATCAGGAGCGCACCGCCACGATCATCGCCTCGGGGGTGGGCGGCTTTCCCGCCATCACCGAGGCGGTGCGCATCACCGAGACGCGGGGCGCACGGCGCCTGTCGCCTTTCACCATCCCCTCGTTCCTGGCCAACATGGCCGCGGGCTGGATCTCCATTCGCCATGGCTTCAAGGGGCCGCTGGGCGCGCCGGTCACGGCTTGCGCCGCCAGCGTCCAGGCCCTGGGCGACGGCGCGCGTCTGCTGCGGACAGGCGAGGCCGACGTCGCGGTCTGCGGCGGTGCCGAGGCCTGCATCGATCGCGCCAGTCTGGGCGCCTTCGCCGCCGCGCGAGCATTGTCGACCGCCTTCAATGACGACCCGACAGCGGGCTCTCGGCCCTTTGATGCCGGCCGCGACGGATTCGTCATGGGAGAGGGGGCCGGGGTCGTGGTCCTGGAGACGCTGGAGCATGCCCTGGCGCGTGGCGCGACGCCGATCGCCGAGATCGTGGGCTATGGTACGAGCAGCGACGCCTACCACCTGACCGCCGCGCCGGAGGACGGCGAAGGCGCGCAGCGGGCCATGCGCGCGGCCTTGTTTCAAGCCGGCGTCGAGCCCTGGCAGATCGGCCACGTCAACGCCCACGCCACGTCGACGCCGCTTGGCGACGCTGGCGAGCTGGCCGCGCTGCGCGCCGTCTTCGGCGAGGACGCGCCCATCCTGGTCAGCTCGACCAAATCGGCGACGGGGCACCTGCTTGGCGCGGCCGGCGCCGTCGAAGCGATCTTGGCGATCTTGGCGACGCGCGACGGCGTGGCGCCGCCGACGCTCAATCTAACTCAGCCCGATCAGGCGGGCCTGGGGCTGGACCTGGTCGCGCTGGAGCCACGCGTCGCGCCGATTGAGTACGCCCTGTCGAACGGCTTTGGTTTTGGCGGCGTCAACGCCAGCGTCCTTTTCCGCCGCTGGTCGGTGGGCGACATGCAGTCCTTGGAGAGCAAGTGATGGCCGCGCCCCAATCGGCACGACAGCTGCCGCCCGAACCTAAGGTCCCGCCCAAGGAGTCCTGGTTCAGGCGGGCCATGAACTATCTCCGCGACCTGCTCCTTCACATGAGCGCTTAGCCCCTCTCTGGCGACACGTCGACCTGTACGGAGTCCATGTAGTCATGCCTTTGCAGCCTCATGTGGTTGACGTCCATGTCGGCGCTCGCCTGCGTTTGGGCAGACGGCTTGGCAAGCTATCTCAGGATGTTCTGGGGCAGGCCGCCGGCGTCACGTTTCAGCAAGTGCAGAAGTACGAGGGCGGCGCGAACCGGATCTCGGCTTCGGCGCTGCACGCTTTCGCGCGGCGGCTGGATCGACCGATCGACTGGTTCTTCGAAGGCCTTGAGGCGCCGGCTTTCTCAGTCGCTCCGGCCTGGGTCCAATCGTTCATGGCGGTCCGGGAAGCGCCGGAGCTTGTGGAGGGCCTTCTGGCCTTGCCCCCAAATTCGCGTCGCCATCTCATCAACCTGATCCGCGCGGCGGCCGAGACCTCCGACTGAAGAGCGACGCATCCGCTGAGGCATTCGAGTCGCTGGCGTTCAGCTCTCTAAACTCGCAGGGCCTTGGCTGACTTGGACGCAGAACCCTGGCCGCCTGCGCGCTTGGCGTCGTCCCCGGTCGTAGCGACGAGCCGGACGTCTATCGCGCCGCCTGAGCATTGGGCTGCTGGCGGCTGATCAGGGCTTCGCAAGACGCCTTCAGCGCGGCCGCAGCGCCACCCCCTTTGCTTATCTGCGAGGCGATAGCCGCGCCGAGCATGGCCAGCAGCAGGCTGTCGGTGATCGCTTCAGGGTTCTCCAGCCTCGTCTTCCGAACGAGCTCGAGAACATGGCGCCGCAGCATCTCATGCGCGTGCTTGCAGGCGCGGCGGATCGGATGATCCGGATCGGCGATCTCGACGGCGAAATTGGCCGGCATCCAGCCGCGGAACTACAGCTCGACCATCCGGTCGGCGACCTCGGCCACGACGGCCCTCAGGTGTTCGGTCGGGTCTGAGGCGTAGTGGCGGGCGAGCTCTTCGAGCACGGTCTGCTCGGCCAGGATGTCAGCCTCCCAGCAAGCGACCGCCAAGGCGTCCTTGGAGGGAAAATAGCGGTAGAGGCTCGTCTTCGTCGCACCCGCGGCCTCGGCGATATCGTTGACGCTCCCAGCCAGGTAGCCCCGTTGATAGAACAGCGCCGTAGCCGCCGAGAGGACCCTCGAACGCAGGTCGGGCCGAGGTTCGGGACAAAAGGAGGCTGCGTTCACGACCGATGTCCTCTAGCGGCGGCCTGGCCGCCTTTGCGGGAATTGAAGGGGTTCGGCGGCCGGCTCGATCGTCCCCTTGGGGGAGGGACGATGGGGGAGCCGGCCGCCAGGCCGCTAGCGAGCCAGGGCTGGTGGCTCGGCGGCCTTGCTCGGCGCCGCGTCCGGGCGCGTGTTCTTGATCCGGAACCACATCGCATAGAGCGCGGGTAGGAAGATCAGGGTCAGGATGGTGCCGCCGATCGTGCCGCCGATCAGGGTGTAGGCCATCGACGACCAGAACACCGACAGGGTCAGCGGGATAAAGGCGAACACCGCCGCCAGCGCCGTCAGGATCACCGGCCGGGCGCGCTGCACGGTCGCCTCGATGACGGCATGGAAGGGATCCAGGCCCTCTTCCTGATTGATCTGGATCTGGCCGATCAGGATCAGGCTGTTGCGCATGATGATCCCGGCTAGGGCGATCAGGCCCAGGATGGCGTTGAACCCGAACGGCTGCTGGAAGATCAGCAAGGTGGGGGCGACGCCGACCAGCGCAAGGGGCGCGGTCAGGAGCACCATCCACATGGCTGACAGCGATCGGACCTGGAAGATGATCACCACCATCATCAGGATGAACATCAACGGGAAGACCACGGCCAAAGCGGCGTTGGCCTTGCCCGCCTCCTCGATCGAGCCGCCCATTTCGATCCGATAGCCCGCCGGCAGAGCCTTGATGATCGGCTGCAGGGACTTTTGAACTTCCACGGAGACGTCCGGCGGCTGCAGGCGCTCGTCGATGTCGCCGCGCACGGTGATTGTGGTCAGGCGGTCGCGACGGCGTAGGATCGGATCCTCCATGCGGATCTCGGCCTTGCCGATCTGATCGAGCGGAATGCGTTCGCCCGCCGCGCCCACCAGGGTGAAGGCGCCGAGCCTGGCCGGATCGAGACGTTCCTGGCCCGTGGTGCGGGCGATGACCTCGACCGAGCGGATGTCCTCGCGCATCTGGGTTACCGGCACGCCCGTCAGTAGGAACTGCAGCTGTTGGGAGGCGTCGGCAGAGCTGAGGCCAAAGGCGCGCAGGCGGTCTTGGTCCAGCACGAAGTGGACGGTCGGCGCACGCTCGCCCCAGTCGGTATTGACCTGGCGCAGGCTCGGGTTCTTCAGCATGACGCCCTTAACCTCGTCGGCGATCGCGCGGACGCGGTCGGCGTTGGGACCCATCACACGGAAGGCCACGGGGAACGGCGAAGGCGGGCCGAACACGATTTGGGTGGCGCGGATGCGCGCGCCTTGGACCGAGCCGTCGGCCGCAAATTGGCGCACACGCTTCTTGAGGGCGTCGCGAGCCTTCTCGTCGGGCGTCAGCACAACGATCTTGGCGAATGATGGATCGGGAAGCTCCGGCGAGATGGCCAGAAAGAACCGCGGCGCGCCCTGGCCGATATAGCTGGTGACGATCTTGGCTTCCGGCTGCTTGGCCAGCCACGCCTCCACCTTGGCCACGGCCTGGCTGGTCGAGCCGATGCTTTGGCCTTCGGGCATCTGCACCTCGATCAGCACCTCGGGCCGATCCGAAAGCGGGAAGAACTGCTGCTTGATCCCCCCCATCATCATGACGGCGACGACCATGGCTGCGCCGACGCCGGCGGCGACCTTGAAGCGGTTGACCACCGTCCAGGTGACCATGGCGCGGAGCTTGCGATAGCGCGGCGTGTCATAGATCGCCGCGTGCCCCCCCTCGATCGGCTTGATCTTGGGGATCATCAGCACGCCCAGATAGGGCGTGAAGATCACCGCCACGAACCAGGAGGTGATCAGGGCGAAGGCCACGACCCAGAAGATGTTGCCGGCGTATTCGCCCGCCGTGGACTTGGCGAAGCCCACCGGCATCAGGCCGATGATCGTCACCAGGGTGCCCGCGAGCATCGGGGCTGCGGTATGGCCCCAGGCGTAGGTCGCCGCCGAGATCCGATCCTTGCCTTCCTCCATCTTCACCACGATCGTCTCGATGATGATGATGGCGTCGTCGACCAGCAGGCCCAGGGACAGGATCAGCGCCCCCAGGGTGATGCGATCGAAGTCGCGGCCCGTAACCAGCATGATCACGAAGACGCCGGCCAGGGTCAGCGGTACGGCCATGGCCACCACCACCCCGACCCGGAATCCAAGGCTGATCAGGCTGACGACGATGACCACGGCCAGGGCCACGAAGAACTTCAGCATGAACTCGTCATAGGCCTCGGCGATGTTGACCGCCTGGTCGGTGATCTTCGTGAAGCTCATCCCCAGCGGCATCTCGTCCTGGATGGCCTTGGCTTCCTTCTCGAGGTTCTTGCCCAGCTCCAGGCCGTTGAAGCGGTCCTTCATCACCACGCCGATCACGACGGCCGGCTCGCCGCTGCTGCGGATCAGGAAGGTGGCCGGATCCTCGTAGCCGCGCTTGACCTCGGCGATGTCGCCGAGCTTGAGCGTGCGGCCGCCGACCACGATCGGCGTCTCCTTGATCGTCTCAAGGCTGTCGATGGCGCCGTCGAGGCGGATCTGGACCTGGGGACCCTGCGTCTCGATCGCGCCGGCCGGGGTGACCAGGTTGCGATCGTTAAGCGCGGCGAAGAGGTCTCTGGGGCTGACGCCCAGGGTCGCCAGGCGCGCCTGGCTGAATTCCACGAAGATCTTCTGCGGCTGCTCGCCGATGATCTGGACCTTCTTGACGCCCGGCACGTGGAGTAGGCGCTGGCGCAGGGTCTCGGCCTGGCGGACCAGCAGGCGCTGCGGCTCGCCCTTGGCCTTCAGCGCGTAGAGCGCGAAGGTCACATCCCCGTACTCGTCGTTGACGAACGGTCCCAGCACGCCGCGCGGCAGGTTCGGCGCCTCGTCGGCCATCTTCTTGCGGGTCTGGTAGAACTGCTCCTGCAGTTCCTTGGCCGGGATCTGGTCCTTCAGCGTCAGGGTGGTGAAGGCCAGACCCGGACGGGTGAAGGTCTCCGAGCGATCGTACCACTTCAGTTCCTGCATGCGCTTTTCGAGCGGCTCGGCGACCTGGTCCTGCATCTCCTGAGCCGTGGCGCCAGGCCAAGCGCTGACGATGGTCAGGATCTTGATCGAGAAGCTGGGGTCCTCTGCCCGGCCCAACTTCATGAAGGCGAAGGCGCCGGCGAAGGTCAGAGCGATGATCAGGAAGAGGGTGATCGATCGCTCGCGGACCGCCAGGGCGGAGAGATTGAAACTCATTGCGCCGCTCCGGTCTGGATGCGCACGCGCTGGCCTTGGTGGAGCATGTGGGCGCCAAGCGCCACGAACTGTTCACCGCCGCGCAGCCCTCCTGTGATCGTCACGGTCTCTGCGCCGACGCCGGAGACTTGGACAGGGCGCCAATCGACGGTCGAGGCGCCGGGCTTGACGACCCAGACGCCCGGGCCCTTGCCCGTATCGTAGAGGGCGCCGATAGGAGCTTCGAGGCCCTTGATCGCCACGCCCGCTTGACCCGGCAGGGCCACGACCATGGTTGAGCCGAGCGGCGCTTGGGCGGCGGCGCCGCTCAGCACGTACTTGGCCTCGAAGGTGCGGGTGCGCGGGTCGGCGGCGTCGGAGAGTTGGCGAAGACGGGCCTGGCCGACCGCCTGTCCGTTAAAGCCATAGGCCGTCGCCAGCGAGCCCACGGCGGGGCGCACGGTCTCGGGTAGGGTGATGGTGGCCTCGCGGGGGCCAGCCCGCGCCAGGCGAATGACAGGCTGTCCGGCGGCTACAACCTGGCCCGGCTCGGCCAGGGTTTCGACGACGACGCCGTCGGCGTCGGCGATGAGAACCGCATAACCGGCGGCGTTCCTGGAGACCCGCGCCTGGGCCTCGGCGGCGTCGAGCTGGGCCTTGGCGGTGTCGGCGGCGGCCTTGGCCTGGTCATAGGCTATGGCCGACACCGCGCCGGCCGCGACCAGACCCTTGAGCCGCCGCTCATCCGACGCCGTCTGCACGGCCCGGGCCCGGGCGGCCTCGACGAGCTCATTCTGCGCCGTCACGCCCAGGGCGTAGTCGGTGGCGTCGATCCGCATCAGCGGCTGGCCGCGCCGCACCGCCTGACCCGCGTCGACCAGGCGCGCGACGACCTTGCCGCCGACTCGAAAGCCCAGATCGCTCTGCACGCGCGCGGTGACCACCCCGCTGAAGCGCCGCTCGCCGCTTGCGGCCGGGGCGGCGGTGGCGACCCGAACCACCGGCGCGTCGGTGCGTGGGTCATCGGCGCCGGCTTTGCCGCCGCAGGCGGTCAGGGGTGCAAGGCCGCCCATGAGCAGGGCGACGGCGAGAGTACGAGGCGACATGGCTTAATGGGTCCTGCCAGCAAGGGAGGAACCTAAGCTGATGTCTAGTGACCAAGTTGTCAACTCGTCACAAGGCGGATTGGACTCTGTCTACGGCGCGAGGCTGCGCAGGACGAGATTGATCGCCTTGGTCGGGGCCTCGGGCAGCCGGTCCAGATTGTACTTGAGCATCAAGGGGTTCATGAAGCTCTGCATGACCAGAAGAATGGCTTCGCAGGTCTCGTCGATCGGCGTCTTGCGCTCGAACTCGCCAGTCTCTCGGCCCAGGATGATGATCTCTTTCAGGCGCCCCTCGGCGCTGGCCAGATAGGCGATGGCTGACGGCCAATGCTCTTCGGCGGCATGGGCGGCGATGTCGTAGAGCATCTTGTCTTCGAAGAAGAGTTCGGCGCTGGTTGAGATCAATCCATTGAAATATCTACGGAATTTGTCGGCCGCCGACTTGCCTTCCGCCATGCCTGCATCGCCGCCCGCCAGCACCTTGTCCAGGCACTGGGCGCAGATCGCCTGACCGATGGCCTGCTTGGAATCGAAGAACTTGTAGATGTAGGCCTTCGAGAAGCCGATCGCCTTGGCAAGGTCGGCAACCGTGGTCTTGCTATAGCCAAAGCGGCTGAAATGGATCCTGGCCGCATCGACGATCTGATCGCGGATGCCGTGTTCGGCAGGGCCGCGCTGACCGGCGGCAGGGGAGGAGGGCTCGATCGTGGTCATGGCTTGCAGGCTAGCATCTGTCCTTGTGGTTGACAAACGAGTGACGATATTGGCAATTAGTCACGATCTGATCGCGCCAGTGAGATGTCCATGCGCTCTGCTCTATCCGCCCTGTTGACCGCCAGCGCTCTTGTCGCCTCCGGATGCGCCATTGGCCCGGACTACGCCGCGCCCGCCCCGCCCAAGACGGGGACCTTCATGGGACAGACTACGGTAAGCGCACGTGGGCTCGCCCCGGCGCCGGCCGACGCCTGGTGGAAGGGTTTCAACGACCCTGTCCTTGACCGGCTCGTCGATCGCGCCCTGGCCCAAAACCTGGACTTGGCCCAGGCCGCCGCGCGCGTCACCCAGGCAAGGGCGGGACTCGGCGCAGCGACAGCCGCGCTCTTGCCGTCCGCTTCGGTCCAGGCCCAGGCCGCGGCGGTTCATGCCTCGACCCAGACGCCGACAGGGCGCCTCCTGGCCGCCACGCCGAGCTTCGATCGCGACGGGTCGCTCTACGAGGGCAACCTTGTCGCCGGATGGGAGCTGGACGTCTTTGGCGGCACGCGACGCGACCGCGAGGCGGCCCTGGCTCGCTATGATGCGGCCAAGGCCGGCGTCGCCGCCGCTCGGCTGGCTGTGGCCGCCCAGACCGCCGACACCTACATGCTGGTGCGCGGTCTGCAGGAGCGCTTGGCCGTCGCCCGCGGCCAGGTTGAGACCCAGGCGCGGCTCGTCGAGACCGTGAAGCTGCAATATGATCATGGCGCGGCCGCCGATCTGCAGCTGCAACAGGCCAAGGGCGCGTTGGCTCAGACCCGCGCCAGCATTCCCGTGCTCGAAGAAGGCCTGGAGGCGGCGCTCAACGCCATGGACGTCATCCAGGGGGCCCAGCCAGGGACCTACCGCGCCGAACTGATTGCGGCCGCGGCGATCCCCGCCGCGCCGGGCTTGGCTGACGCGGGCGGACCGGCCGAGCTCCTGCGCCGCCGTCCCGATCTGGTGGTGGCCGAGCAGCGCCTACGCGCCAGCAACGCCGAGGTCGGTTCGGCGCTGTCTCAATACTTCCCAAAGTTTTCCCTAAGCGGTCTCGTCGGCACGGCGACGACCAGCCGCGACACGCTTTTCGAGAGCCCGGCAAACCAGCTTCAAGGCGTGGTCGGACTACGCTGGCGGCTCTTCGACTTCGGCCGCGTCGGAGCCGAGGTCAAGGCCGCGCGCGGGCGCAAGGCCGAGGCTCTGGCGGCCTACCAGCAGGCCGTGCTGCGGGCGAGCGAGGATGTCGAGAACGCTTTCGTCAGTTTGGTGAAGCGCGAAGACCAAACCCGGGTCCTCTCCGACGGTGAGGTTTCGTTGGCCAAGGCCAGGACCGCTTCGCAGGTCGCTTACGAGGCCGGCGCGGTAAGCCTCGTGGAAGTGCTCGACGCCGACACCCGCCTTTTGGCCGCGCGCGACGCTCGGGCGCAGGCCCGGACCGAAGCCGCCCGCGCGGCGATCCGATCCTTCCAGGCCCTTGGCGGGGGCTGGAGCGCGTCGTGACAGCGCGGAGGCCGCCAATCCATGCGGTGGGACGACCTTGCTGACCAGCCCTGTTCCATATCCCGCGCCCTGGCGGTGATCGGCGATCGATGGACCCTCCTGGTCCTGCGTGATTGCTTCGCGGGCGTAAGCAAGTTCGAGCAGTTCGGACGCAATCTCGGCATCGCTCGTAATCTCTTGTCGGCGCGCCTGCGGCTCCTGGTCGAAGAGGGCGTTCTCGAAAGGCGCGCCTATCAGGACAATCCCGTCCGCTATGACTATTATCTGACGTCCAAGGGCGAGGCCCTGCACCCGGTGTTGCTGGCCGTCTCCCATTTTGGCGACATCTATTATGCTGGCGAGGCCGGGCCGCCCGAGCTGCGACGCCATGCGCGTTGCGGATGCGACTTCCCGCCGGTTCAGGTCTGCTCGGAGTGCCTGGCGCCGCTCAAGGCTCAGGACGTGGCGACGCGTCCCGCGCCGAAGTCCAAGGAACGGCGAAGGGCGGCGGAGAAGCTTGGCGCGCATCGTCAGCCGAACGGCGCCTGAGTTTGGTTGCGTTCGTGCGCCGTGGCGGCGGGGTCGGACGCTAATTACCCCTGGAGGAGTTTCAGGGGTTCACGTCAAGGCCCACGGCAGCGCGGTTTTCAGGTCCTCGGCAGGGGCAATCTCACCTGACGCCTGCGACTTGAACGTCGTGTTCCTGGAGGGAAGCCAAGGGCAGCTATTGGCGCTATGCAGGCTACCTGCAGAGGTAGCCGCGATAGGCGCCGGTCCGGGGTGGAGGATCATCCAGACCCCAGGAGTTCGGCTTGTCTGCGCTAGCATAGGTCCGCACGAAGACACCCGCGACCAGCTGGGTGGTGAAGGCCTTCGCCTGTTGCCCGACCAACTCCCACAGTCCGGCGCCGCCGCGCTGGACGCTGATCGAGCTTCTTAAGCCACTGGCGAAGTCGTAGCGGAGGGTCGCGCCGGGCACCGTCCAGCAGGTGGTGTAGAGCAACTTCCCGTCCTGATCCAGGATCTCGTAGCCCGCGAGATTGCGGTGGCTCCATTGGAACAGGTCCGGCGAATCCGCCGCCAGGGTCAGCTTGTAGGGCTTCGCCGCGTTCTGACGGCCGACCGCCAGCATGTAGATGCCATCCTTGGGCAGGATGGCGTTCAGTCGGGCTATGTCGACGCCGTCGGCCTTGAGCATCTCGTCGCCCTCAGGCGTGTAGAGCGTGATGGCGTGGCCCCCCGCGCCGGGCGCGCCGGCGGTGGCCTGGAACACCGAGCCGGCCTCGCCGATGAAGGCGTAGAGATCGACCGCTGCGCCCACCTTGCCGGCTGGCCCCTGCACGGACTTGCCGACCTCGGCCAGAAGCACGCCCGCCGGCGGGGTGAACTTCGGCATCGATGGAAGCGCGGGCGGGGCGGGAGGCTTGGCCGGCGGGACGTTCTTCGCGTCCTCGGGCTTGGCGGCGAGAGAAGGCTTCGGCGCCTCGGCCATGACGGGCTTAGGCGGGTCCTTGGGCCGCAGGTCGCTCTCGACCACCATGCGGTACGGCGTCTGGCGCGGCTTGTCGGCCGAGGTCACTTGGATCAAGTAGTCGCCGGCCGCCGGAGCCTTCCACTTCAGGGCGGGGCTTGCGCCGAAAGTGTCGGTGATCAACGTGCTCTGCATGTCGAGTACGCCGACGCGCAAGGGCTTCTGGGCGTCGCTGATAGCGATGGACACCGTCTCGCCGGCCCTAACGTTGATCCTGTAGGTCTCGCGCGCCGAGGTCTTGTCCTCGTCGGTGGCGTCGATGTCGCTTTCAGCCACCTTGGGCAGGTCCAGCGGGATGCGGGCGCCGAAGGCGGTTGGCGTCCAGGGCGGAATGACCGCGCGCAGCGGATCGCGCGTTGGGCCGTCGTCCGGCTGCGGCGCCGCCAGGGCCGGACGGCGCAGAGCGGCCTTCACCGCCGGGTCGGCCAATAGGGTCTTGATGTTGGCGCTGAAGGCGTCCTGGGTCAGGTACAGGAGGCCGCCGGACCCTTTCTTGCGATCAATGCCCTGCTGGGTGGTCAGGCGGGCGAGTTCGGCCCCGGTGGCGCGGTCGCGCGCAACCCAGTCGACGCTCATGGCCACCTTGCCGGCAACCGTGTCGAAATTGGCTAGGCCCCAGTTGAGGATGCAGCCCTGGAAGTTGGTGATCCGCGCCTCGGCCGACAGCGATACGGGCGCGACGCCGTGCGGGGTCTTGGCCATGCCTCCCACAACCTGGAAGCCGGCGGCCCGCAGGTCGTCGCGCAGGCGGGCGTCCAGCGCGCCGGACTCGATGGCGCGGCGCATCTCGGAGGGCTGGACAGGCTCCTTGCTGGTGCAGAAGTCCGCCGCGCCGATCTGGCCGGCGGCCTGGGCTTCGAGGGGCGCGGCCATGACCCAGCGCAGGGCCACCGGGCCAATGGGGCCGTTCGTGGGGGCGGATGCGGTCGTGGTTGGAGCACTCAGCGCGCGAGGCGCCGTCGACCCGCCATAGGGCCGCCGGTCGGTGTCGATCTTCAGTCGGTAGGGCGCAATCTGCGGGCCGCTCGGGGCCCAGAGACTGATAATATGGGTTCCCGTGGTCTTGGCCGTCGCCGACAGCTGCCGTTCGGGGGTCTTATAGTCGGTCGAGGCGAGGTACTTGTTACCGGGGCTGGTGACGGAGATGACGATCTTCGCGGCGGCGTCCTGCATGTCCAGTCGCAGGGTCTCGCCGGCCTCGAGCGGGACGGCGAAGTATTCCCGGGCGCCGCCGTAAAGCATGTCGAGGTCGCTCTCGATGACGCGCGGCGCGGTGACCGATAGAGGCGTCTTGTCGCTCACCCGACGCCAGGGCGGCAGGACTAGCAGTGCCGGATCGCGCGACTGCAAGGTGTTGGGCTTTGCCAAGGCTAGCGAGGGGCGGGTGGCGGCCGCCCGGAACGCTGGATTGGCCGCCAGGGCCCTGGCGTTGGCCATGAAGGCCTCGTCGATCAGCCCGGCCAGCCCGCCGGTTCCGGCCGTGCGCTCGGCCGCCTCACGCGTCGACAGCTTGCCGATCTCCGCGCCGGTGGCGCGGTCGGTCAGGGTCCATTCGACGGCGACCTCGGCCTTGCCGGTGATCTTGTCGATCTTACCAAAGCCGTAGTCGGGCAGGCAGGCGTCCGCCAGAGTGATCCGGGCCACGCCCGAGACCTCGACGGCCGCCGAACCCGAGGTGTTGATCATCACCCCGGCGCCGCTCAGCGTCTCGCGCAGGCGGACGTTGCTGTCGTTGCTGGTGAGGGCGCGGCGCATCTCCGAGGCCGATAGCGGGCCCTGCTTTATGCAGATCGCACCGCCCTTCAGCACCGAGGTCGCCTGCTGGTCGGCGGGGGCGGCGGTCATAGGCCGCAGAGCGATGGTCAGCAGCTGGGCCTGGGCGGACGTGGCCAGGGCCAGGCCGGCGGCGGCGCTTAGCAGCGCGATGCGGCTCATTGGGCGCTGCCCTGCTTTCGGCGCGCCTTGAGGAAGGCTTCCAAGTCGGCTTTGGCCTTGGCGTCGGCTTGGACCTGCTTGGCGGCCAGATCAACCTTCCTTTTCGCCTCCTCAGCCAAGGTCTTCTTGACCTGCTCATCCCAGGCCTTGCCGGCGTCGCGCAGCGACGTGTCGGTCTTCACCGTCAGGCTACCGGTCGACGAGGCGGGCGAGGGCGGTCTGGGCTTTGGCGCGGGTTGCGCGGCGGGCTTGGCGTCCGGCGAGACACCCGACGGGATAAAGAGAAGGTCGTAGATGCGACCTCCTACCCTTGAGTGGTCGATTTCGTCGATCACCATGGCGTTCAGCCTCTCCCGGGTGCGGGCCTTCAAGCACTTCGGCACGGCGTCGATCTTGTTGGCTTCGAGAAACGGCCGAAATTCCTTGCTCTCGATGCCGTAGCTGTCCTCCAGCTTGACCTTGAAGACCTGGCTCTTCCCGTAATCGCCCGTCTCGTAAAAGCGCGGCGAATAGGGCGTCGCGAGGCACTGCATGTAGATCGGCGCATCCCGTATCGGTGGTGGAGCCTTCTGGAGTTCGGCCGGACTCGGCGTCCAATGTAGATTTGTCGAGCGCCCGTCGGCTTCACGGAAGAAGCGCTCGTGCGCCTTGGAGGCGTTGGACTTCGGACCGCCATACGGGCCGCTCATCTTGCAGCCGGAAACGTAGACACTTCCCGGCCCGATCGGTTGTACGGTCTTGCGCACATGGGCCTCGAACAGTTCCGAGTAGCCGTCCTGATCTACGCCTTCCACCCAGTCAAACTCGTCCGAGTAGTAGGTGTGGCCATTCTGAACGGCGCTCAGCGATTGATGAGGAACATGCTGTCCTGGGACGAATTGAAACACCCAGCAGGCGAGGTCGCCAGCGCTCGCCGCGCTGGCGAACATGCAGGCGCAACAGACCACCAGCGCCGACAGAAAGCGTTTCAAGCTCAGCCCCAACTCAATATGCGCTCTTTGCGCAAACTCGCGTTATGCGAAGGTGCGCCAGATGTACGGCTAACATCCTCAGCCCTTCAAGACCGCCCGTTCGGGTGCTTCGTCCTTCCAGCAGGGCGTAGACGATGCAGTCTGACGCCACGACCGGGTTGATGGCGAATGTCGTCCTCCTGGAGGCTGCCCAACGGCAGCTTCTGGCGCTAGCCCGGCAATAATGGCTCAGCCGACCTGCGACGCGTTGGCGAGCATGTCAGCATTCAAGGCCTGCAGGCTCGCGCGCATGACCGCGATCTGGTCGCCGGACAGCGGAAGTCGCGCGACGACACTGCGACGGACCGCCAGGACCTTGTCGCGAAGCGCCCATCCCGCGTCAGTCAAGTCGACCCAGACTCTTCGTTCATCGGCCGGGTCCCGAGACCGGGCAAGCAGACCGGCGGACTCCATCCTTTTAACCAACGGCGTAATCGCTCCGGTATCCATGCAGAGTCCACGCCGCAGGTCGCCCATGCTGCAACGGTTGCTACGCTCCCAAAGGGCGATTAGGACCAGATATTGGGGATGGGTCAGGCCCAGCGGCTCGAGCAGCCCGCGGTAGATCCGGGTGACGTGGCTGCTGGCGATCTGCAGGGCCAGGCACAACTGCTTGTCCAGGTGCAGGTCTGTGTAGTCGGTCGCCAGCCCCTCCGCGTCGGATTTTTCTGCAGGACGAGCGTCCATCGGGAATGCCTCCAAAATCCCCTAGCGCCTAAACCGAATCCGTTAAGGTCGCATGTCCATTATCCGCATCTGAAAATATCGTGGTCGATATAATCATGTCTTAAGCAAAGCTGTGTATGACCCGACTTCCTCCCTTCTCAACGAAAGCGCGGGCATGTTCGGCAGCGGCAACAAGCAGACGGCGGAACTGCGAAAGCAGGTCGCGGACCTCGAGGCTATTGTCGTGGCCGTCCACCGTTCGCAGGCTGTGATCGAATTCGAGCTCGACGGCACGATCATAGACGCCAACGACAACTTCCTGGCGACCATGGGTTACCGGCTGGAGGACATCAAAGGCCGCCCCCACAGCATGTTCGTCCGGCCGGAGGACGCCGGCAGCGCCGAGTACGCCCAATTCTGGGAACGCTTGCGCGCAGGGGAGGCGTTCGCCGACGCGTTTCGCCGAATCGGGGCTGGCGGGGCGGAGATCTGGATCCGGGGGTCCTACAACCCTGTGCTGGACGCCCAAGGCAGACCCTACAAGATCGTCAAGTTCGCCACCGACATCACCGAGATTCGTCAGCAGCAGGCGGCCAGCAACGCCGCTCGCGATCGCGCCGAGGCTGAGCAAGCGCTGGTCGTATCGACCTTAGGGGAAAGCCTTGAGCGGGTCGCCGTGGGCGATCTGAGCGTGCGTATCCAAGCCGTCTTCCCTGGCGGCTACGATCGCATCAAGCAAGATTTCAACCGCTCGGTCGCCAGCCTGAGTCAGGCCATGGGCGCGATCGAGGGCGCGGCTGATAATCTGCGCATGGGGGCGGGCGAGATCGCGGCCGCGGGCGAAGACCTCTCGCGCCGCACCGAACAGCAGGCCGCCAGCCTGGAAGAAACCGCCGCGGCGATGGATCAGATCACCTCCACCGTTCGACGTAGCGCCGAAGATTCCCAGMAGGCGGCGTCGGCGGCCTCCGGAGCCCGCATGGACGCTGTGCGATCAGGCGATGTGATGCGCGACGCCGTCGTTGCGATGGCGGAGATCGAGGCAAGCTCCAGCCAGGTCGGCAAGATTATCGGCGTCATCGACGAGATCGCGTTCCAGACCAACCTTCTGGCGCTGAACGCCGGTGTGGAGGCCGCGCGCGCGGGCGAGGCTGGTCGCGGCTTCGCCGTCGTCGCCCAGGAAGTCCGCTCGCTGGCCCAGCGATCCGCCGAGGCGGCCAGGGAGATCAAGACCCTAATCTCCACAAGCGGACAGCAGGTGGCGAGGGGAGTGCGTCTCGTCACCGAGACTGGGCAGGCGCTCGACGAGATTGTCGACAAGGTGGCCCACATCGACACCCTTCTCGCCGCAATCTCCCGGTCGGCTCAAGAGCAAGCGCTGGGGCTCAACCAGATAAGCACCGCGATCAATCACATGGACCAGGTGACCCAGCAGAACGCGGCCATGGTCGAAGAGACCACGGCGGCGGCGGCCAACATGGAAGCCGAGACCCGCAATCTGACGGGATTGGTCGGTCGGTTTCAGGTCGATGCGGAGGGGCGGGGCACGCCGCGAACTTTGGCTGCCTAAAGCGTCTCGTTTATGGAGGTGCGCCAAGGTCGGTTCATGGCGCAGGGCGGGTTGAACCAGAACGCCGAAAACCGGCGCTCAGCGGGTTTCGAGCAGGGTCAGCAGCACCTGGTTCATCGCCTGCAGTTCGCCGCGCAGCGCTATGATCTGGTTGTCGGTCAAGGGGAGTTGGCGCACGACCGCGCGCCGCGCCTCCAGGGCCTGCTCTCTCAAAGCCCACCCCTTTCTCGTAAGCTCGACCCAGACGCGCCGCTCGTCTCGTTCATCGCGCGAGCGCTTGAGCAAGCCCTTGCCCTCCATGCGCTTGACCAGCGGGGTAATGGCGCCAGTGTCCATGCAGAGCAGGCGGCGCAGATCACCCATGCTGGCCCGGCCATCCTCCTGCCAGAGCGAAATAAGCACCAGATACTGAGGGTGAGTCAGATCCAGAGGATCCAGCATCGTACGATAAAGTCGGGTCACCAGACTGTCGGAGGTCTGCAGCGCCAGGCAGAGCTGCTGATCGACGCGCAGCTCCTCAAAGTCGCCAGGACGTGGTCCCAGGCGGCCTGAGGGGGCGTCGGCGACGGGGCGATCCTGCACCATATGTCTGGTTGTAGACCAACCAGCCCTAAAATTCAAAAACATCAATGTCAAAAATATCGACATCGATATAATCGACTCTTAATTGTATCGGTGCGAGAAGCGAGCATGAAGATTTTCTCGCTCCCGTTCGGCAAGGGCCCGACGCCAAGCGTACGAGGCCTCGCTGGCCGGACGCTGATCGTCGCGCCGCCCGCCAATCACGCGCGCCGCTCAACTGTCGTCGTGGCGCAGGGGCTGCGTTACTGGCTGCTTGGCGGCTGGGCGCTGCTGCTGGCCAGCGTCTGCGGCGTCGAGATCGCCGCGGCCTGGTTCGCGATCTGCTGCGGCCTTGGCCTAGCGCGGGGGCGGTTCGAGCAGGCGTTGGCTCGCCGGCCGGGCGTGAGCGTCGGCGCCGAACTGACCGCGGTGGCGACGCTGACGTCGGCGGCCTGGGCGCTGGCCCCGCTCATGACTTGGTCCGCGCGTGGCCCCTGGTCCCTCCTGGCCACCACAGTCTTTCTGTTCGCCGGCGTTTTGCTGGTGGCCACCCAGTTTCGCCACCTGCCCAGGCGCGCCCTGATCGTGGCCTCGCCCTACCTCGCCGTGCTCGGCTACGTCCTCGTGGCGGCGCGGGACACGCCTAGTCGCTGGGCGCTCTTGGCCTCGGTCGGCGTCGCCGGCTCGGCGATCCTGACCAAGATCTTCTTTGGCAGGGTGCACAAGGCTCAGATCGACGCCTTCCAGGCCGAGCAGGCCCGTCTGATCGCTGAGCTGGAAGAAGCTCGTGACGCGGCGACCGCAGCCAGCGACGCCAAGTCGGCCTTCCTTGCGATCGTCAGCCACGAACTGCGTACGCCCATGAACGGCGTCCTGGGCGCGGCCCAGCTTCTGCGCCGTGGCGCCCTCGATGAACCGGCTCGTGATCTCGTCGCCGTCATCGATGAGCAAGGGCGCATGCTGGCCAGTCTGCTGGACGATGTTCTGGACTTCGCGCGGATCGAAGCCGGCAAGCTCGAGGTGGCGCCGGCCGCGACCGAGCTTGACGGGCTTCTAGCTCGTACCGTCGCGCTTTGGACGCCGCGTGCACGCGACAAAGGTCTCTCGCTGGAGCTTCGGGTCGCCGAGGACGCGCCCACCGCGCTCATGACCGATCCGGTCCGACTGGGCCAGATGCTGCACAACCTTTTGTCCAACGCGGTGAAGTTCACCGAGCTTGGCGGCGTGAGCGTGGAAGTGAGCGTCGATGTCGTCGGCGGCCAGGAGCGCTTGCTGATCGCCGTCGCTGATACAGGGCCGGGCGTGGCGGCCGCACACCGCGACCGCCTATTCCAGGCCTTCAGCCAGATCGACGCCAGCAGCACGCGTCGTCACGGGGGCGCGGGTCTTGGCCTTGTGATCTCGCGCCGCATCGCCGGCCTTCTTGGAGGCGATCTTCGCCTTGAGGCGACGGCGGGAGGCGCTCGCTTCGTGATCGAGCTTCCGCTGGTGCGTTGCCAGCGCCCCGGGCAGGCTGGTCCAGACGGTGCGGGGGAGGTGGTCTCGCGTCGAATCCTGGTGGTCGAAGACCATCCTGTAAACCGCAAGATTCTGGCGACCTTCCTGGAAGCGGCTGGTCATGCCTGCGTCATGGCCGAGAACGGCGCCGAAGGCTTGGTCGCAGCCCGTGCGGGAGCCTTCGACCTCGTCTTGATGGACGTCAACATGCCGGTGATGGATGGCCTGGAAGCGGTCAAAGCAATGCGCCAGGAGGGTATCGCCATTCCAACGGTGATGCTCAGCGCCAGCGCGGCCGAAGCCGATCGGCGGGCGGGCCTGGACGCCGGGGCCGACGGCTATCTGGCCAAGCCAGTGGAGTTTGCGAAGCTGCAGGCGGTTATCGACGCTGCCTGTTCGTCCCTTCCCATCGTGCTCAAGGCGGCCAGCTGATGATCGGCCCCTGTGCGACCAAAGCCCCTGTCCTGGCCGGAACCAGTCAAACAGTGGACCGTTCTTCGCTCCACGCATACGGCCAAGCTCCATGGGGCGCTCAACCTGCGTTTGGAGCCTTCTAGACTTGACTGACGAAAATGCGCCCGTCGACCTGACCAATTGCGACCGCGAGCCGATCCACATCCTGGGCGCCATCCAGCCGATCGGGTTCTTGATCGCGCTCACGGCCGACTGGCTGATCGCCCGGGTCTCGGCCAATATCGAGGCCTTCATCGGCTATGGGCCCGACGATCTGCTGGGCAAGCCGCTGTTCGAGATCTTCCAGCCCAAGGCCATTCATGATCTTCGCAACCGCTCGGCTCTACTACGCGGCGCCGACGCCGTCGAACGTGTGTTCGACCTGGAAGTGATCCCAGGTCGGCCCAGGTTTGACATCGCCCTGCATTTTTCCGGCGGCCAGATCGTCATTGAGGGCGAGCCAGCCTCGGGCGAACATGGCGACGCCACCGGCATGGTGCGCTCGATGATCGCCCGCCTGGATGGCGCTGCCGATTTCGCCGCCTTCTACCGCGAGGGCGCGCGCCAGGTGCGGGCCCTGATCGAGTTCGACCGGGTGATGGTCTATCGCTTCGCCGCCGACGGCTCGGGCGAGGTGGTGGCCGAGGCCGTCCGCTCGGGCATCGGCGCGTTCATGGGCCTGCGCTACCCGGCCTCGGACATCCCGGTCCAGGCCAGGGAGCTCTATCGCCGCAACCTCCTGCGGGTGATCACCGACGTCAACGCCACGCCCGTGCCGATCGTCCCGCAGCGCGACCAGCACGGACAGCCGCTTGACCTGTCTCTTTCGGTGCTGCGGTCGGTCTCGCCGATCCACATCGAGTACCTGAAGAACATGGGCGTGCAGGCGTCCCTGTCGATCTCGATCATCGTCGAGGGCAAGCTCTGGGGGCTGTTCGCCTGCCACCACTATTCGCCGCGCTGCCCCACGTTCGAGCGCCGCTCGGTCAGMGAGCTGTTCGCCCAGATGTTTTCGATGCGGCTGGAAAGCCGCGAGCGGCAGGAGACCGTCGAATACGAGCGCCGGGCCCGTGACATCTCCGACCAGCTGCTCGGCGCGGTCGCCTCCGACGACACGCTGCTGAAGGACCCCGACTGGCTGGGCGATATTCTCACCAACGCCATCCCCGCCGACGGGGTAGGCGTCTGGCTGGGCGGTAACCACGCCTTCTCGGGCACGGTCCCGCCGCTGGCCGACTTCCGCCGTATCGTCCGGGCGCTGAACGGCACCGCGGCAGGCAAGGTGTTCGCCACCGACTGCATCGGTTCGCTGATCGACGACGCCGGAGATTTTGCGTCCGATGTGGCAGGTCTTTTGGCGATTCCGATTTCGCGCTCGCCGCGCGACTACGTTGTGCTGTTTCGCAAGGAGCTGATCCACTCAGTCCGCTGGGGCGGGGACCCGCACAAGCCGGTCGACTATGGCCCCAACGGCCCGCGCCTGACACCGCGCGCCAGCTTCGCCGAGTGGAAGGAGCTGGTTGAAGGCAAGTCGCAACCGTTTACGGGATCGGAGATCCGCGTCGCCGAGACCCTGCGCGCCACCCTGATCGAGGTCGTGCTGCGTCTGGCCGACGAAGCCTCCGCCGAGCGCCAGCAGGCCAGCGCCCGCCAGGAGCTGCTGATCGCCGAGCTGAACCACCGGGTGCGCAACATCCTGGGTCTGATCCGCGGCCTGATCCGCCAGTCGCTGCCGGCCGGCGGCGACATCGCCGAGTTCGTCAAGGTCGTCGACGGGCGCATCCACGCCCTGGCCCGGGCCCACAACCAGATCACCGACGACCACTGGGGCCCCGCGCCCCTGCAGGCGCTGATCGACGCCGAGGCCGCCGCCTTCGTCGACGAGCGCGACCGCATCGCCGTGCAGGGCGAGCCGGTGTCGCTGAACCCGCAGGCCTATTCGACCCTGGCGCTGGTGTTCCACGAGCTGGTCACCAACTCCAACAAGTACGGCGCGCTGTCGGCGGAGGGCGGGCAGGTCACCATCGGCTGGCATCGCAATGCCGGCGGCGACCTTTCGGTGGAATGGCGCGAGGCCGGCGGCCCGCCGGTCGCGCCGCCGACGCGAAAGGGTTTTGGCACCACGATCATCGAGCGCTCGGTCCCCTATGACCTGGGGGGCATTGTGAAGGTCGACTATGATCCGAAGGGCTTGCACGCGATCTTCAACATTCCGGGACGTCATCTGTCCGAAACCCGCGCTGGCGCCTCGCCGCAGGCGATCAAGTATCCGCGTCCCGCGCCCGGTCACAACCAGCCGGCGCCGTCGAAGATCCTGCGGGGTCATCGCGTGTTGCTCGTCGAGGACAGCCTGATCATCGCCCTGGACGCCGAGGACATCGCCAACCGCCTGGGCGCCGAAGCTGTCACCACCGCCGCCACGGTGCCGGGCGCGCTCGATGGCGTTGAGGCCGATCCACCGACCGTGGCGGTCCTCGACATCAACCTGGGCGATCGGACAAGCTATTCGATCGCCGATCGACTAGCCGAGCTGAGGGTGCCGTTCCTGTTCGCTACGGGCTATGGCGAACAGGCTAACCTTCCGCTTGAGCATCGCGGTCGTCCCGTGATCCAGAAGCCCTACACCCTGGAGAATGTGGCGCGCGCCATGGACAGCTTGGGCGTCGAGCCCAGATTGTCCTGAGCTTGCTCCTCAGGGGAAGCAGCACAAACAAAACGGGACCGACCGGTTTGGCGATTGCTTGCGTCGGGCTCCGGGGGACTGCCCTACGACCGCCCATCATAGGGATCGGGCATGGGCATCGCCGGGCTTGCCCCATCGAATTGGATCGCCAGATCTTCAAATTCTGGCTTGGGAAAACTAGAGGGGCACCGCTTCGCCGGTATCAAGATGTAGGTCCGAGAACGTCGAGGAAAATAGATCCGCAAGCCCGAGTTGAGCACTTGAGTGTCCATTTTCTGGAGATGCACCAATAACGGTTTGTGGCGCTGGTCCGTCGGCCAAGGCAATTTGGGGGCGGCAGTTCAGCTGGCCGGATCGAACATGAACTCGCGCAGTTCCTGCGAGCAACGGCAGGCGGCTGCGATCTTCCGCGCCCACTCAACGGCCTCTTTACGCGACGGCAAATCCAATATGGTGAACCCACCTTTGAGGTAGCTGCCGGGATAAATATCGGCCGATACCGCACCATCAGCGGCCACCAGTACGGGCACGACGTTTTCGGCGATGCCTCCGCCGAAGACGTAAACCCCCGCCGCCTTGGCTTCCTCAATTACCGCACGCGCGGCGGCGGCCACGATTGGGAACTCGTCTTGAGTCAGCACCATGGCTTCGCTTGGGAAGGAGATGAGGTACTTGGTCATCTGCGGACTGTGCACGAGACCGGGGAGCAGAGGGAGAGGCCATTGAAAGTCGCGTCCTGAGACTAAGTATTCGTTTGCCCGACACCCTGGGATTGGCGTCTTATCGAACGCTAATTGATTCCCAGCCCGCAGCGGACGCGGCTACGCGCCTCCGGCGAACGTCGTCTTCCTGGAGATGCGCCAAGGGCAGCAACTGGCGCTGCCCAGGCCTGCGATGCAGGCCTTCGGATCGGCCGGAGGGTGGTTAGCCGCCGCTGCCTCGTGCTAGCGAATGACCGGCTTTCGCCCTTATGCCAATCTCGGCTGTTGGCGGTAACGAAGCGAGCGGGGTGGTCTCGGGTGGCTGATTCTGATCTTTCGGCTCTCATAGATCGAACGCCTCCCGGGGGGAGGGTGCTTCACAAACGCATAGACGGCGCACTGGAAGAGCCTCAACGTTTCCTTTTCGCGCGTCGTAACTTTGAATACATCGATCCAGCGTTTACTTGGAAAAATGCTCCCGAACCTACCGAGACGCCTCGCTCTCCATCGCGCGGAATGACTGGCCGACCCATCGGCGGTCTGATCAGTTGCGAATTATCCTTCGATGGCCGCGTAGATCAACTTGCCGATTTCTATCCAATCGCCCAGGGGCCATTTTTCGTATCTGGCAAGCTGCTCGATTTGATACTCAAATATGATGCCGATGCGATCGATTATCGCAAAGAAGAGGTCGCGTCTACCGACGGTTTCACAGAATTCTTTATTGTGGTTCCAAGGCGAGTGATCGACGGGGTCGATTTGGATAAGACGACCGTGCAGGTATACGACGATAATCTAGCTGGAACATTTGTTCGGCGCGTGAAATTTCCGGACGGAATGGTGTTTTCGTCGGCCATTCCTTCCGAAGTGCACGCTTTTTGGGACTGGCACTCCAGGAATTGGCTTTGGTCCAGAGAGCTCTTTGGCATCTGTGCTCAGGCGGGAGTTCGCGGGATTGGCGGCGTCAAGGCAGATGCACGTGATCCGGGTGAAAGCTTCCTTCTGTAAACTTCCGGAGCGGGCTGAATGCGGCTCTTGAACCGCCCCACCCATGTGGCTCTTGGGTCCGATTAGGGTCGATCCCGCCCTTGCGCTTGGCTCGTTGAATGTCCTGTTCCTGGAGGGGCGTCAACGTCAGGAACTGGCGCTGCCCGGCCGGGCGACACAGATGGGTCTCTCCCGGTTCTGATCTGTGGCTTTTGACGGTGATTGAAGGATGGCGGCCTCTCAGATATTGAGGCGGTGTCGGAAAAGGCAGGCTTGGTCTGGTCAGCCCAAGCCCTTTCGGTAACGAAAGCTCTGGTCTTTGGCCTCGCGCCTGGACTCCCACGGCGAACCCCGGACGCTCAAACGAGCGCCCGTCGTTCGTCCGGGCGTCCTTGTTCGAGGAACGCTCCGGTCGAACACCATCGACCAAGGAGCAGCCATGGCTATTTTTCCCTCCCTCACCCACGACGTCGTCATCGTCGGCGCGGGCCCGGTCGGGCTCTTTCTTGCCTGCGAACTCAGACTCGCCGGCGTCTCGGTGGCGGTGCTCGAACAGGCCGCCGATCCGCGCTCTGCGCTGAAGGGACCCCCTTTCGGCATACGCGGCCTCTCGGCGCCGACCCTTGAAGCGCTGCATCGCCGCGGCTTGCTTGAGGCGATCGAAGCCGCCCAGCTGTCCAAGCGATCCGCCGGCGAGACGATGGCCGCCTCTCACTGGATGCAGCAGCCGCGCCGTCCCGCTGGTCATTTCGCCGGCATACAGTTCTTTCATGAGGACATCGACGTCACGTGCCTGCCGTTCCGCCTCCCCAGGCCGGCGGGCGTCAACATGCCCGTGGACATGCAGTCGCTGGAGGCCGTTCTGGCCGAGCGGGCCGTCGCCATGGGCGCCGACATCCGGCGTGGCGCCCGTGTGGACCACTTCGAAGCGTCAAGGGACGGCGTGGTGGTCCAGGCTGGCGGCGAGCGGCTTTCCGCCCTCTGGCTGGTCGGATGCGACGGCGGGCGCAGCGCCGTGCGCAAGGCTGGCGGCTTCACATTCGTCGGCACCGATCCGGAGTTCACCGGCTATTCGGTCGACGCGGTCCTGGCCGATCCGGACGCGCTCTCGCCTGGGCGCAACTACACCGCGACCGGCGTGTACACCTATGCTCGGCCTGGCGTGATCGCGATGGTCGACTTCGACGGCGGCGCGGCGCACAGGACCCAGGCGCTGACTTTGGACCACGTTCAGAGCGTGCTGCGCCGTGTGTCGGGCGCCCACGTCACCCTCACCGCCCTGAACCTCGCCACCACCTGGACCGACCGCGCCTTCCAGGCCACGGACTACAGACGGGGGCGCGTTTTGCTGGCGGGCGACGCGGCGCATATCCATTCGCCCCTCGGCGGCCAGGGGCTGAACCTCGGCCTCGGCGATGCGCTAAATTTGGGATGGAAGCTCGCCGCCGTCATCCGCGGCGAAGCGACCATCGACCTGCTCGACAGCTATGGCGTCGAACGCCGGCCGGAGGGCGCCCGCATCCTCGACTGGTCACGCGCCCAGGTCGCTCTGATGCGGCCCACCCCAAGCACGCGCGCGCTGGAGGCCATCGTCCGTGATCTGATCGCCACCGGCGACGGCGCGACATACTTCGCCGAGAAGGTCTGGAACCTGTCGCTCCGCTACGATCTCGGCGGCGCCCATCCGCTGGTCGGCCACAGCGTCCCGGATTTCGCCTTCGCCAGCGGGCCATCGGTCGGCGTACGCTTGCGCGAGGGCAGGGCGCTGCTGCTCGACTTCGCCCCCGGAACCCCGCTCGCGGCGCTCACGGCCCCTTGGCGGGGGCGGTTGTCCTATGTCGCCGGTGAGCCTGAGGACCGATTGGGCCTGAGCGCCGTGCTGGTCCGACCGGACGGTTTCGTCGCATGGGCGAGCGACGAAGACGGGGATGCTGAAGGTCTACTTCAGGCGCTGATCCGATGGGGCGGCGCGTGGAGCCGTCCAGCCGGCGATACGAGCTCGGAACGGTTGCGGAGAGGGCGCGCAGGCCCGTAAAGCAGGCAGGTGGTTGTCCGGTCAGCTGAGATGCTGGTGGACGAAGCTGAGGTCGGATTCGTGTCGCAAGCTGAACTCCCAAGCCATGCAGCCTGATCTCAACGCCCTTTCGGTCTTCGCGCTTGTCGCCGAGGAGCGCAGCTTTCGGGCGGCGGCCGACCGTCTGGGCGTCACGCGCTCGGCGGTCAGCCAGACCATGAGCCGCTTGGAGGAGACGCTGGGGATCGCTCTGGTTCGACGCACGACCCGCAGCGTCAGTCTGACCGAGGAAGGCGAGCGTCTCTATAGGCAGGTCGCGCCTTCGCTCGCCGAAATGCGCGCGGCCGTGGAGGCGGCGGGCAGCCTCGATGAGCGGCCGCGTGGGCAATTGCGCCTGGCCGTTTCCTCGATCGCCGAACGCTTTCTTTCGGGACCGTTCCTGGCCAGTTTCGCCAGCGCCCATCCCGACGTGCAGCTGGACGTCAATGTCACCGACGAGGAGTTCGACATCGTCGCCGAGGGCTATGACGCCGGGGTCCGCCTGGGCGAGGTGATCGAGCAGGACATGATCGCCATTGCGGTCGCCAGCGAAGAGCGCCAGCTCGCTGTCTGCTCGCCGGCCTACCGCGACCGCTTCGGCGCGCCTGCCCATCCTCGCGACCTGGCGGCGCACCGGTGTATCGGCTGGCGACCAACGCCGAAGTCGGCGCCCTACCGCTGGGAGTTCGCCGAGGGCGGCAAGGAGTTCAGCGTCTCGGTCGAGCCGGAGATCACCACCAACGACATGGCGTTGATGGTCAAGTTGGCGGTGGCCGGCGCCGGGATCAACTTCGGGATGGAGGAGTGCTTCCGCCCCTCTATCGAGCGGGGCGAGCTGGTGCCGCTTCTCGAGGACTTCTGCCCGCGCTTCGCCGGCTTCTATCTCTACTATCCCAACCGCCGGAACATCTCGCCCAAGCTTCGGGCGCTGGTGGAGCACGTTCGGCGCTGGAAGTAATGCTCGCGAAGCCCGGAGGAGCCGCCTTGCTCCACCGTGGCCTTCGCCGTCGGCGGGGAAGGCGGTCCGCTGGGGCGCTGGGTGAGCGGCGGCTCTGAAGCCGCCGCCTGGCGCTAGGAGACCTTCAGCAGGTGCTCGTAGCCCATCATCCCGAAGACCCGGGCGGTCTGCGCCTCGACCACCTCGTTGACCAGCGGGGCGCCGTAGTCCGAGTAGTCGACGACGGTGCGCATGGGCTTTTCGCCCTTGGGGATCGACAGCACCCGGGCGACCTCGTCGGCGACGCCCTGGACCGGCGCGTCGGTGCCGGCCAGGAGCGCGCGCAGGCCAGGCCCGATGTTGTCGAAGTCGTCCTTGAACCGCGCGTAGCCCTCGACGACCTTCTGGTCGCCCGGATGGACGGCTGACTGGAAGTGGGCGGTGCCGTCCGGGAAGATGCCCGGCATGACGATCACCGTTTCGACGCCGAAGCGGTTGACCTCGTAGGCTGTGACCTCGGCCAGGGCGTCCAGGGCGTACTTGCCGGTGATGTAGGGCCCCACGAACGGCGTGACGATGCGGGTGATCGTGCTGCCGACATAGAGCAGGACGCCGTCGCCCTGCTTGCGCAGCTGGGGCAGGGCGGCGCGGTTGAGCCTGTGGGCGCCGACGACATTGGTGTTGAGGCAGTCGGTCAGTTGCTCGGACGTGAAGCCCTCATAGACGCCGATGAAGAGGTGGGCCGCATTGTGGATGACGATGTCCAGGCGGCCATGGTCGGCGACGACCTGATCGACGGCGGCCTGGCAGGAGGCCTCGCTGTGGATGTCCAGGTCGACCACGCGGACATAGCCGCCATGGTCCTGGGCGTAGGTTTCGAGCGCCTCGCGACGGGCCAGGCTGCGCCCGTTCGGATCGCGCACRCCGGCATAGACCGCGTAGCCCTGGCGGATGAGGGTTTGGGCGGTGAGCAGGCCCATGCCCGTTCCAGCGCCCGAGATGATAACCGTCTTCATCGTGTATCTCCTTGATCGCGCTCCGGAGAAGAAGGGGATCGCCAGCCTGGAGGCGTGCGCCAGCGATCCCGGCAAGCCGGGGCTTGAGGTTCGAATTGGTTGGATGTTGAGGAGAGGAGGCCGGGCGTTGGCCCGGCGAGGGGGCGACTAGCGTTGCCGGAAGAAGATCATCCCGCCGTGGTGAAGCTCGTCAGGGGTGACGAACTCGCCATCGGCCGTGAACCCGGTGTCGTCCCAGTAGTCGATGTGGTTGGCGTCGACTTCGTATCGCCCACGATAGGCGCTTTTCCTGGCCCCGCGCGCTTCGTCGTAGCGGCCGTTGGCGAGCAGTTCCTGGCGAATGCGGCCGTCAGCGGTGACCCACATACCGACATAGGGATGCTGTGCAGCTGTCTGCGGCGTCATGGCTGGGCTCCTTTCTGCTGAGGTTTCAGCGCCGGGCCTGCAGCGTCGAGGCGCCGAAGATCAGCTGCTGGGCCATGGGGCGGCCGATGAAGCGGTCGGGGAAGATCGGCGCCGGGGCGCTTGCCGCATTCAGTCGGGCCAGCTGGTCGTCGTCGAGGGTCACGCCCAGGGCGCCGAAGTTGTCCTGCGCCTGCTCCAGCGTGCGCGCGCCCATGATCGGCGAGACGACGGCGGGATTGGCCAGGGTCCAGGCGATGGCCACCTGCGAGCGCGACACGCCCAGTTCCGCGGCGACCTCACCGACGACGTCGGCGATGTCGAGCGAACGCTGATTGAGGTGGCCGGTGGAGGCGATCACGCCCTTGCGGTCGGCCGCGACGTCGGAGCCGTTGTCGTCCGAGAGGTCCTCGCGACGGTACTTGCCCGTCAGGATGCCGCCGCCCAGCGGGGACCACGGCATGACGCCCAGGCCCAGCTCGCGCGCCATCGGCATCAGCTCGTGCTCGACGGTGCGCTCGACCAGACTGTACTCGATCTGCAGGGCCACCAGCGGCGCCCAGCCGCGCAGGTCGGCGATCGACTGGAGCTGCGCGACCCGCCAGGCCGGGGTGTTGCAGATGCCGACATAGAGGATCTTGCCGGCCCGCACGAGGTCGTCCAGGGCGCGCAGCACCTCCTCGGGACTGGTGGTGAAGTCCCAGGCGTGGAGGTACATCAGGTCGATGCGGTCGGTGTCGAGCTGGCGCAGGCTGGTCTCGACCGAGCGGACCAGGTTGTAGCGGTGGTTGCCCCCCGAATTGATGTTCGACGGATCGCGCGCCATCGTGAACTTGGTGGCGACCACCATCCGCTCGCGCTTGTCCTTGATGAAGCCGCCCAGCATCCGTTCGGACGCGCCGTCCGTGTAGTTGACGGCCGTGTCCACGAAGTTGCCCCCGCGATCGACATAGGCGTCGAAGATCCGGCGGGCGTCGGTCTCGTCCGCGCCCCAGCCCCAGTCGGAGCCGAAGGTCATGGTTCCCAGCGACAGCGGCGATACGCGAAGCCCGGAGCGGCCAAGCAGGCGGTAGTGGTCGAGAGCGGTCTTGATGGTCATCGCGATCTCCTTTCGGGAGGTTGGGGTGGAGGGTTCTCGTGCCGCCGAAGCAGCTGTCGAAACCTAGCCACGCCTCATTGTCGCGATAAGTCGGTCATTGGTGTCCAATATGGTTAGATATTCTAACCAATGCTGACGGCGAGGCGGATCTACAGAGCGCGCGGCCGCGCGTCGGATCCGAGCCGAGAAGCTGTGGTGGTCGCCGCCGCCTCCACAGGCCTTAGTACCGGCCGGGGAGGGGAAGTTCCTCTTCAGCCCGCCTTGCTGACTTCCCGAACGATGTCGAGGAACGCCCGCAGCGCGGAGGGGACGCTGCGATGTCCCGGATAGTAGACGGCCGCGGCTTCGGTGGTCTGGAGCCACGGCGACAACACTTCGCGCAGCTGTCCGGCGGCGAGCGCGGCGGCGGCCGCGGCCTCGACCACATACGCCACGCCGAGGCCACAGACAGCGGCCTCGACCATCAGCTCCTCGTCGTCGAGCACGACGGGCCCGGTCACATCGACTGAAAGCACTTGGCCGTTTCGCTCGAAATCCCAGCGATAGAGCCTGCCGCCGGGCAGCCGGTGGCCGATGCAGAGGTGTGTCTTGAGATCGTCGGGGGTCTTGGGCGAGCCCACGCGATCCAGATAGGCGGGCGACGCCACGCAGACAAACCGCATGGGGCGGGTCAACGGCACGGCGATCATGTCCCGCGGTATGGAGCCGACCAGTCGCACGCCGGCGTCGAAGCCGCCGGCCACGATATCCACCAGCTCGCCCTCGACGACGATGTCTATGCTCACCCCGGGGTGGCGGGCGGCCATCAGCGGGAGCACCTCCCTGACGATCAAGGCCGCGCCGACACGCGGCGCATTGATCCGCACCGCGCCTGTCACCTCGCCACGAAAGCCGGCGACGCTTTCGAGAGCGTCGTCCAGCGCGCCCAGCACCGGCTTCAGCCGGGCCAGCAGTTCCAGTCCGGCCTGGGTGGGCGCGACGCTGCGGGTCGTCCGGTTGAACAGGCGCACGCCAAGCCGGATCTCCAGCGCGCGGATCGTATGGCTCAAGGTGGAGGGAGCCGTCGCAAGCTCGTCGGCCGCTCGACGGAAGCTGCGATGGCTGGCGACCGCCACGAAGGCCGTCAGGTCGGTGATCGAAGGGCGCGACATTGATGGCGATTTCACATCAAGGCGTTCTGATTTCAAACTCTAATCAAACAGTCCGCGCCGCCGCATCTAAGCCCCGTCGACGGACTTTCCGCTGTCGGCCGTAGAAAAGGAGCACCTCATGGCCAAGCGCGACGCGATCTTTCCTAACCCCAAGAACGCCCTCAATGACCTTCACCAATACTCGCCGGCGATCCGGTCAGGCGACCTTCTCTTCGTGTCCGGCCAGGTCGGCGCACGCGGCGACGGTTCGCCCGAACCGGACTTCGAGGCCCAGGTCCGGCTGGCGTTCGCAAACCTGAAGGCGACGCTGGCGGCGGCCGGATGCGGACTGGACGACATCGTCGATGTGACCAGCTTTCATACCGATCCCGAGAGCCAGTTCGACACGGTCATGGCGGTCAAGAGCGAGGTGTTTCCGCAGGCGCCTTATCCAAATTGGACGGCGCTCGGCGTAACCTGGCTCGCCGGCTTCGACTTCGAGATCAAGGTCATTGCGCGCATTCCCTTGTAGCGGAGCTCGAACACGTGCGGGGCCAAGCCGAACAACGCCGGCCTGGCGCCGCACGCTCGGCGAAAGCGGGCCTAAGGACTGATTGCTGAGGGACGCAAGGACGGGAATTGGCGCTGACCCAACCGCGTCGACACCCCCGAGACCGTTTCGCGCGCAATCGCCGGCGCGGCTCTGTCTTGGTGCGAAAGCACCTGATCCTCACGACGCCTAGGACGTGACCCGCACGCCGTTGAAATGGGCCAGAGTGCCGGGGCCGATCCAGAGCGCCACGGCGCCCTTGGCGTCGGCGCCGTGCTTGAGGTCGCTGACGATCAGGGTCGGCTGCTCGGCGCCGTCGACATGGAGCCGGGCGCTGGCGCCGACCACGACGATCCGCACATGCGTCCACCGACCAGGCTCGAGATCGACATAGGTCTCGTACTGGGACGGGGCTTCGGCGCGCAGCCGTTCCCAGGGATAAGCGGGGTGGGAGATGTACTGGACGGCATGGTTGCGACGTAACTGGTCTTCGGCCCGACCGTTGGTGGGACGCAGATAGATGGCCTCGAGCTTGCCCTCGTCGTGCACCCGAAAGGCCACGCCCACGAAGCCCCTGGCCGTGGCGCTGGCCGTGGCGCTGGGCGCGCCGCTGATCCAGGCCTCAATGACGCCGTCGCCGAAGGCGGGCGTGTCCAGCATCACCAGCCGGTCGAGCCCCGGAGCGTTTTCTAACGCTGTGGCGCGCAGGGCCGGACGGCCCTGATACTCCGTTCGCGCCGTCTCAACGCCGATCGCCCGGATCGCTCCAGCCTCCAGTCCCGTCCCGACGACGCGCGGCGCGGCGAGGGCCGCCAGGGACCTGGCCGAGGCGATCGACAGCGCCGCGCCGCCGATCGCGGCTCGACGGGTTTGAGCATTGCCGGACATTGAAGGCTCGCGGTGATGGGACGACGCGAGTTTCATGGTCATGCATGGCCGGATCAAGGCCATGCTTGGCGGGGCTCAACCTGACCCGAAGTGAATGAGCATCGTCTTCCCATCGACAGGTCTCAGGCTTGGCGGCCACGCCGACTGCTTGTTYGGCTCATCGCATTTGCGCAGGTAGGTCAATCCGAAAATGGCGCTAGTACGCTGCAAGCCCTTCACCGAAATCGCCGTCGGCACGCCTGCGCAGCGCCTCGCCAACGCCGACAGTGTTGCTCGGTTGCTTAGGCGAGCTGAACAAGCGAGTCTCTGCTGAGCCGAGCGTCCTCGGCGGAAGGGAGCGTTCAACTCGCCCGTGGAGAGCGGCCTTTCCGCTTTCACTCTTAGGGACCAGGATAAGGATGGTGATCGCCGCCGCGCGCCACCTCGCCCGAGTTGCAGTCGCGGCCGCCCCGCCTGTAAGGGCGAGCGCTCTAAATCCGCGCCCGGAAGTGAAAAGCGTCCACCGCCATCCCCTCGCGGAAGTAGAAACGGTGGGCCTGCTCGCGGACGACGTTGGAGATCAGCTCCACCTGTGTGCAGTCCAGGCGCTTGGCCTCGGCCTTCAGCCAGTCCAGCAGCGCCTTGCCGTGGCCGCGCGAGCGCTCGGTCGGATCGGCCACCAGGTCGTCGATGCTCAGCAGCCGGCCACAATACAGCATGTCCTGCACCCGCCACCCGGCCACGGCCCGCACCACGCCGTCCTCGACCAGCGCGGTCAGCTGATAGCCATCGCTGTCCATCAGCGCCCGGATCCGCGCGACATAGGTCTCGCGGGTCAGCATGGGGCGGAGATGCGCCATGACCTCGAACGTGGCGAGGATCTCGGCATCGGTGGCGGGGCGCAAAAGAGTGGAGGTCATGCGGCGGGGCTTCTTCTTTTGGGGCGCGAAAGCGTGTGTTGCTCTGGCGCGATGCCAACTGGTCGTATGGGTCCATGGTCGCCTGCTTCGCTGCAGCTTGGGCGGCCGCCGCGAAGCAGACTTGTTGGTTCTAGTTCGCGGTTTGCGGGCTGGGCATGATACCGGCCGAAATCGCAGCGCCGTAGGCTTCGGAGACGAAGTCCATCAGCGCATTGCCCGACCCGGACGCGCCGGTGAACGCGGGCTGCTCATTGGCTTCACGTGCCGCCGCCTTCATTTTTCTGGTCAAGGTCGGGTCGCCGCCCGTCGCTGCGAACACCTTGCCCATCCAGCGGCGCGCGAGATCCATCGCCGCCGGCGAGCACGGGTCGCCCGCTTGCATCAGCCGCGTTGCCTCCTCGTGCAGCACGGCCCAGTCTGTGTCTGGCTTGTCCATGCCCTGGAAGCCATTGGACGCCAGCGTCGCTTGGTCGTCAGGCGTGAAATGCTTGTTGGCGATGGCCTGGTAGGCGGCGGCCAGATCCTGTGTGCGTTCTTCGGTCATAGCTATTTCCTTGGTGAGGTTCATCAGGTCATCCGAGGAGAGGTCGCCAAGCCGTGCGAGCTTGAGCCGGGCCGCTGACAGAAGGCCGAGCGCCACCTCGACCCGCCTTGCTTCCTGTCGCAGCACGTCTTCGTGCAGCTCCAGAAACCTGGCCAGGTCTGGGAGGCCGCCCGCCAGCAGTTCGGCGATCCGACTGAGCGGAAAGCCGAAGCTCTTGAGCGCGATGATCTGATGCAGGCGCGCGATCTGCTCGGGGCCGTAGACCCGCCAGCCGGCGAGGGTCCTTTCGGCTCGAAGCAGTCCGTGGGCCTCGTACAGCCGCAGCGCCTTCCCGCTGACGCCGAAGCGGCGGGCAGCTTCAGCCGAGCGGAGATACGCACCAGTCTTGGTCATGTGACGCCTTCCTCGAACGCTTTGCTGTATCCGGCCGGCCCTTGGGGCCGGTGCAAGCGGAAAAGCGCCGTTCGTCATCGCAGCCCGTACTGTGTGGGTTGGCCTCGCCTGCGGGGCGGAGGCGACCCACTTGAGCCAGCGCGCCCTCAGCGACGGGCGTAGCTCAGCAGCCAAAGTCCCAGGTGCAGCGCCGCCAGCTCCAGATCGGCGCCCAACAGGGCGTCACGGGGCGGTGTAGCGGCGGCGCACCGGTCGAGGTCAGGTGTCTCGGCCAGGCTGCTCCAGCCTTTTTCGCCGCCCGGCGCTTTCTTCACAACGCGTGATCAACGTCGGCCGCAGAAACCCGGAATATCATTTGATAGTTTTCGGTCCGGTCCGAGCGACTTTACTGTCGCTTCGCGACGGATTGTCGCGGGATGTTCTGTTTGGGCCTTATCGAACTGTTAAATCGCCGCGAGCGAGTATGGATGAATGCGACAGGAAGACTGGTATGGTATTGCTCACCGAAGGGTGCGGGAGTTCCCCCTTCGGCTTTTCTTCAGCGTCGGCATCGCGGCGGCGATCTATCTCAACCACGCCAGCGCTTGGCCTGCGGTCTGGCTGGCCGCCACCGTGGCGGCTCAACTCGTCACCTCGTGGCTTTCCCGGCCGATGCGCGAGGCCGGCTGTCAGCCCAGCGAACCGCGCAAGCGCCTGTTCATCGCGTCGGTGGCCCTGAGCACCGCCATCTTCGCGAGCGTGGCCCCTGCGGCCTGGTTCAACGAAGGATGGCAGGGCCGGGTCTTGGCTGTGACGGTGCTGGCCGGGGGCGTGATGAACGTTCGGCTTCACGCCAGTTCTTCGGCCGCCATGCTCTGGGCGGGCACGACCCCTTTCATCTGCCTGTTGATCGGCCTGCCGCTCTATTCCCTGGCCACCGAGCCCGGAAAGGGGGCCGCGGCCTTCGTCTGTGTGGCCAACCTCATGTATGTGGCGCATCTGGCGGCGGCGACGCGGCGTGGCCTGGCCGACGCCCGGGCGGTTGCGACCTCCCTGGCCCTGGCGCAGCAGACCGGCGACGCCCTGAAGGAGGCTGCGGCCAAGGCCGACGCGGCCAACGACGCCAAGTCGCAATTCCTGGCCAATATGAGCCACGAGATCCGCACGCCCCTCAATGGCGTGCTGGGTGTCGCCGGCGCTTTGGCGCGCACGCCCTTGACCAAGGCGCAGCGCAACATGGTCGAACTGGTCGAGAGCTCCGCCAGAACCTTGGAGACGCTGCTGACCGACATTCTGGACTTGGCTCGGATCGAGGCTGGGAAGCTGGAATTGCGAGCCGAGCCCTTTGACCTGGGGGCGTCGGTGGGGGCTTGCGCCGAACTGTTCAACGCCGCAGCCCAGGCCAAGGGTCTTGATCTCACGGTCGATGTCAGCCCGGACGCGGCGGGGACCTTCGTTGGCGACGCCATACGGATCCGGCAGATCCTGTCGAACCTCCTCAGCAATGCGGTCAAGTTCACCTCTGCGGGCCAGATCCGCCTTTCGGTGAGGCTTGCCCAGACCCAGATGAATTCGACCGTCATATTCGAGGTCAGCGACACCGGCATCGGCTTCGACGAGGGGACCAAGGCGCGGCTTTTTTCCCGCTTCGAGCAGGCTGACGGCTCCAACACCCGCTCATACGGAGGCAGCGGGCTGGGGCTGGCGATCTCCCAGTCATTGGCCCAGGCGATGGGCGGCAGGCTGGAGGCCGAAGGGCGCCGTGGCCAGGGGGCGACCTTCACATTCGTCGCGCCGCTGCCGCGCGGCCAGGCTCCGGCGCATGGGGCGGCGGGCCTGGAGGGTTGTGACGCCCAAGCGCCCCTGGCCGGTATGCGCGTCCTCCTGGCCGAGGATCATCCAACCAACCGGCGGGTGGTTGAGCTGATCCTCCGCGCAACGGGTATTGACCTGATCAGCGTCGAGAACGGCGCCGAAGCGGTGGCGGCCTATCAGCACGGCGCTTTCGACATGATCCTGATGGACATGCAGATGCCCGTCATGGACGGCCTGACCGCCATCAGGCGTATCCGCGCGCTTGAGGCGGCTGAAGGCCGGACCAGGACACAGGTCCACGTACTGACCGCCAATGCGATGCCTGAACACGTCCAGGCGTCGCTGGCGGCGGGAGCCGACGGCCATCTGTCCAAACCGATCCAGGCAAGCCTTTTGATCGAGCGCTGCGGCGCCGTCTTCGCGCCAAGGTCAGACCTCGCGCGAGCCGCTCCTGAGTGAGTCTGAAACTAGCCATCGACGCTTGCGGCGGACGAAGACTGGACGGGCCTCATCTGACAAGATGACGCCCTGCAGGCTGGCCAGGCTTGAGGCGGACTTGGACACAGGCGAGGGTCTGGCGGTTGAAGCCCCAGAGCCCTCATGGCCGAGGCTGCGGCGGCGGGGACGAGGTGCAGAGCGGTCTGGCCGCCTCGACGACGCTTACCGGCCCCGAGTGCTCAGACTTCAGGGACGCCCTGCATCATCGCCTTCAGCGCGGCCAAATGGCCTTTCACCGCTTTGCGGCCGGTGGAGGTCAGCGCCGTCCAGGTGCGAAGTCGGCCCTCCGACGGGCTCTTGCTGACCTTCAGGTAACCCGCTTCCTCCAGGGTCTTGATGTGCTTAGAAAGCACCGATTCCGAGACGTCCAGCGCCTCGCGGAGGGTGGCGAAATCAATGGTGTCGACGCTCGCCAGCATACAGCAGATCTGCAGGCGGTTGGGGGCGTGGATGACCGGATCTAGGGCGGCGAGGCTCACAGGGCGGCGCCGTCGCGCAGGTCACGACGGAAGGCGGCCTCCCAAACAAAGCCGCCGATCGTGACCACCCCCGCAGCGAAAGCCCCGATGACGAACGGCGCGGCGACCAGAGCGTGCTCGCGCGCCAGCCATGCCGAGAGCAGGATCGACGAGGCCGTCAGGACCGCCAGGCCTGCGGCGACCCCGCGCGTGCGGCCGGCGCGGTAGCCGCTGACCCACATGCCGGTGTGGCGCTTGTAGGCTCGCACCAAGAGAGCAAGGCCCAGGAGGAAAACCACATAGTAGCCGATCAGTAGCGGGAAGGACTGTCCCTGCACGGCGACCAGGCCGCCCATCAACAGCCCCAAGGCGGGATGATACCAGATCGGGGCTCTGGCGCGGCGGGCCAGATCGGTGCTGACAGCCTCGACCTTGGCCAGCATACGGGCGGCTTCGGCGGGATCGATCGACGGGGCGGGGCTCACAGGCGTCTCCTTACTTTCCATATAGGAAAGTAAGCTCCTACTTTCCGAAATGGCAAGTGAAAACTTTCCATGATGGAAAGTGATCCGTCGCGGTCGTTCAAAGGCATGGACGGACGTCTCGCGACCGCTCGTCGCTGTCGCACGGCGGGCGCAACTGATCCCGCGCGCCGTCGCAGGCGTCGCCCTGTCGATAGCCGAACGCCCCAGCCCGCTACCCCAAGCTATCGTTGTTGACCTCGATGGTGTTTGCGACCGGGCGTCCCCTCGCCACGACCGGCGGGCGCGAGGCGGAACGGCGACTTTTGGCGGGAGCGTCCAGCGCGCGCAGTCGGCGCGCGAGCGACTTTTTCTGGCGGCGTCTTGACGAATTTCCGCACTGTCCTAATTCAACGCGTGCTTGCCGGGCGCCGACAGCGCCCGGCGGTTCCCCGAGCCGTTGAGGACTTTGGCCAAGTGTTCGACGCGGCTTTCCGCTGCGACCATCGATCGGCTGCCGGCCAGCGGCGATCGGCGACGCGACGCCCAGCAGCCCATAGGGGCGAAGAGCGGACAGATTGCGAAGGCTGCGGCTAGAATGCAGTATCAAGCCCGGGAGCCGCGTCGCGCCAGGGGCGGAGCGTCCTCGTGGCGAGGAGATCATAGCGCCAACGATCGCCGTCGGATCAGTGACGGGTCGGCGCCGGAAAATGCTCGGCGAGGTAGGCCTTGATTATGGCGGCGCCTTGCCGCCAGAGCGCCGTAGCGGCGTCGATATCGGCGGCGGCGTCCATGTCGCGGGTGACGCGCTCGACCTTGCGGCCAAGATCGCGATAAGCCGCTTCCTGGTTGGGCGACAGACGGCCGGCCTTGAGATCGTCCCGGATCATCATGATCCTCGCCAAAAGTGCATCGGCCTCGTCGTCGAACTCATCCACGCTTTGGACCCATCTCTTGCCGGCCCTGGCCGCGGCTCGGCGACCTCTTCCCGGTTCAAATGCGCGAATGAACGGCGAGTGCTGCAAACGCGCCTGCAGCGAGCACCACCAAGATGGCGAGACCGATCCAACCGGCCGGGGTCAGGATGCGAGCGGTCGGGCGTAGGCGGGGGGGCATGGTCGGAGGCTAGATCACGACGGGCGGTCGCGCTAGCCGCCGCCTTGGGCCGCCCACCAATCCGCATAGGGCGTGGTCTTGGCCAGGCGCCGGGTCAGATCCGGTGCGCCGTCGGCCCACCAGACCGCTCCACGCTCGCCAAGCTCGACTTTTGCGGCCTGCACCTCTGCTCTTGCGGCGGCAAGAGCCGCGCCGTCGCCGGCGGCGCGCGCCCAGCGCACGGCCCGTCGCGCGGTCATCAGTTGTTCGATGAGGGTTTGGCGTCGCGCGGGCGGCAGGTCGGGGTTGCTCCGACGCCAGAGCCTGCCGCGCACGACGATGTAACGCCCGTCGGGCGTGACGGGGGGAGAGGTCATGGATCGAGCAGGATCCAGGCTGGCGCGTGATCGCTGGCCCCGTCCTGGCCCCGAACCCAGCGGTCGACGCCCGCGTCCACGAGAACATCGGCAAGTCCGGGCGACAACAGCAGGTGATCGATGCGCAGGCCTTTGTCCTTGGGCCAGCGCTCACGAAGATAGGACCAGTAGGTATAGGGCGGGGCCATGGGGTGTGCTTTCCTCAAGGCGTCGGTCCACCCCTGGTCGAGCAATCGGCTGAAGGCCTCACGGGTCTCGATGCGCAGCAGGGCGTCGCCGCCGTAGGAATGCTTGGGGTAGATGTCGGCTTCGGTGGGCACGACGTTGTAGTCGCCTGCAAGGACGATGGGCGCTCCGCTGTCGAGCAAAGCGCGTGCGTGGGAAAGCAGGCTGTCGAACCACGCCAGCTTGTAGGTGAACTTGGGGCCCGGCGCGGGATTGCCGTTGGGAAGATAGAGGCAGCCGACGAGGACGCCGTTTACCGCCGCCTCGATGTAGCGCGCCTGCTTTGGATCGGGATCATGGGGGAGTGCGGTTCTGGTGAGGACCGGTGTCGCGCCCCGCGCGAGGATCGCCACGCCGTTCCAGGTGCGCTGGCCTTTCCAAACCGCGCCATAGCCCATCTGCTCCAGAGGCTCGGCCGGAAATCGGCCCTGTTCAGCCTTCAGTTCCTGCAGGCAGACCACATCGGGCTCGGCCTCGGCCAGCCAGTCCAGTAGATTGTCCAGTCGGCTGCCGACGTTGTTGATGTTGTAGGTGGCGATCCGCAAAGGCCGGCTCAGTCTGCGGCGTCGCGCGTGATGCGAACATGCTGGGCTACAGCGTCGCGGTCGGGTCCGATCTCGATCACGGCGCTGATCACGTCCGCCTCCGCCACGCCCAGACGATGCGCCCAGCGGGCCAGATCCATTGGGTCGTCGATGTCGATGCGTGGCGGCGCCGGGGACGTGGGGTGACGAGCGTGTTCGGACATGGGAAGGCTCCTGTCCCTCAAATTCCTCGTGCCAGGAGACGTTCCGGGCGCTAGGAGCTTGTAACAATTCGTTCCCATGCTCGCGCTCGCATGTCGCCGTGATGCAGCCTAACCTTGCGCCCATCGCTGGCTACGAGCTTTCGGGCGCCGGCGGCTGAGAGAGTGGTCATCGCCCCGTGCTCCCGCCTGCTGCGTGGAGTTCCGCATGACCAGCTACAGCTTCTATCCCTATCTTCCGAACGGCAGTTGCCTGACCT
Organism: Caulobacter sp. 10L414; assembly: GCF_056395525.1. NCBI lineage: Bacteria > Pseudomonadati > Pseudomonadota > Alphaproteobacteria > Caulobacterales > Caulobacteraceae > Caulobacter > Caulobacter sp. 10L414. The sequence goes on along the minus strand of NZ_JBFTJR010000005.1, from coordinate 79,820 downwards.
TCATGGTCGTCGATTTCGCCAGCGATGCGGAGGCGTTGGATTACGGCCGCCTTGCCTTGCTCGACCATGTCTCGGCGATCGACGTGGAGGTGTGGGATCAGGACCGGCTGGTCGGCGCCCTGGGCCTGCCCTCGATCTTGGCAAGACAGCTGCCTAGGCTGGATCCTTGCGAAACGGGCGAAAGGTCACCGAGTAGCGCAGAGCCGCCCCTGGCGGGATCGAGTGCTCCCAGATCTCGCGCGGGGGACCGGTCAGCACATAGGCCGAGCGCGGCGCGGGCCGCAGAGTGGCGCGCTCAAAACCGTCGCCGGGCGCCCGCCGAAAGCGCAAAGGACAGCCGGAGCCCCGCGAAAAGCCCGCGATGATCCCAAACTGCGGTCGGTCGCGTTCGCGGGGAACGTCGTTGCTTTGGCGAGCAACGGCGAGGCGAGCGAGACGTTGACGCACTTCCAAGCAAGGAGGCGCCCGTGAAAGAGCGGCAAGACGACAATCCCAAGCCCCCCGAAGAGGTGCGCGATCGCATCTGGGCGCTGGCCGAGAAGATCGACATCTGCATGTTCACCACCTGGGACGGCAGCGCGCAGCAAAGCCGGCCGCTTTCGGCCCGGGTGCGCCAGGGTGAGCACGCGATCTATTTCCTCGTCGATGAGAGCGGCGAGAAGAACGTCCAGCTCGAGCGATTTCCGGTGGTGTCCTGCGCCTGGGCCGACAACGGCGCCTACAAGTACGTGCTGATATCGGGGCAGGCCCGGCTGTCCAACGACCGGGCCAAGATCGCCGAGCTCTGGACCAAGGCCGACGAGGCCTGGTGGGAGGACGCCGATGATCCGACGATCCGGCTGCTGACCCTCATCCCCGAGCGCGGCGAGTTGTGGGACAGTCCTGGCAAGGCGGTGGCGCTGGTGAAGATGGCGGCCGCCGTCGTGACGGGCGCCGCGCCGCAGATGGGCGACAACGCCAAGGTCGACCTCTGAGGCAACCTCGTCGAGCGTCGCTCGCGCGAGGCGGCGACGCTCGATCCTGCAGCCCGCGGCGGAGGCCGGCGCCGGTCACCGCCGGCACTAGGGTCGGTGATGTTCATCGACTCTAGCCTTTAAGGACGGCGAGATCGCTGGGGCTGCAGGGCGCTCAACCGTGCCTGTCGATCGCCATCTGGATGACGTCGGTGCGGCCGGTGCGAAAGCCCGCCTCGCAGTAGGCGAGGTAGAAGGTCCACAGCCTGCGAAAGCGGCTGTCGAAGGTCTGGGACCCCTGGGCGATGAGCGGATAGGCCTTCTCGAAGCGCTGGGCCCACAGCGCCAGGGTCTTGGCGTAGTCCTGGCCGAACCGTTCGGTCCGCCGCCAGCGCAAGCCCCGGGCGGCGATCAGCGGCGCCAGTCGGTTCTCGGAAGGCAGGGCGCCGCCCGGGAACACGTAACGCTGGATGAAGTCGGTGCGGGCGTCGTAGTCGTCGAAAAGCGCGTCCTGGATGGTGATGACCTGGAGCCCGGCCCGGCCGCCGGGTTTTAGCAGCGAGCGCACCTTGTCGAAGTAGGCGCCCCAGTAGTCGCGCCCCACCGCCTCCAGCATCTCGATCGACGCCAGGCGGTCGAACTGGCCTTCGAGATCGGGGTAGTCGAGCAGGCGGATTTCGACCCGGTCGGCCAGCCCGGCCTCGAAGACCTTGCGGCGCGCGAAGTCATGCTGTTCGCGCGAGATGGTCACCGCGGTGACCCGTGCGCCGATCCTGGCGGCGGCGAACTGGGCGAAACCGCCCCAGCCGCAGCCGATCTCCACCATGCTGTGCCCGGGCTTGAGGTCCATCAGGGCGGCGAGCTGTTCGTACTTCGCTGTCTGGGCCGCTTCCAGCGATTGGCCCGGGTGTTCGAACCTGGCCGAGGAATAGGTCATGGTCTCGTCAAGCCAGGCTTCGTAGAACGCGTTTCCCAGGTCGTAGTGGGCGTGGATGTTGCGGCGCGATCCGGCCCGGGTGTTGGCTCGCAGCCGGTGAAACGCCCAATTGGCGACCCGCATCGGCAGTCCGCCGTCGAACAATCGCCGGATGTGGTCGTAGTTGTTGGCCAGGGTCGTCAGCAGGGTCGCCAGGTCGGGGCTTTCCCATTCCCCGGCCATGAAGCCCTCGGCAAAGCCGATGTCGCCATTGGCCAGGACCCTCGCTGCGAAGCGGGCGTCGCGCACGAGGATCGTCGCGGTCCGCCCCGGAAGCGCGCCGGCCAGGTGATGGCGCTCGCCGCCTGGCGTGACGATCGTCAGCTCTCCCCAAGTCCAGCGGGCCGAGAGCAGCCGCACCACGAAATCGAACAGGGCCGAGCCGCGCGGGCGGCCGGCGATGGGGAAATCCAGGGACGTGTCGCTCATCTGAGGCGGTCTCGTTGCGAGGGGCGCCCCGTAGGGGGCATGTCACGAGGCCTTACGGCCGAGCTCAGCGATCGGATGGGCGAGCGGGGTATTTTTTGCTTCTGGTGATCCAGCCGCGAGGCTCTGCCGTATCATCGCCATGCATGCGACTCGGGCCCTATCCGCACACCCTGCAAGCCGTCACGCCGTGAGCCCGTCACGCGCGCTCGACGAGCTCGTCGTCAGGGTCGGCGAAAACCGTGACCGTGAAGCCTTCGCGGGCCTGTTCGACCACTATGCGCCGCGGATCAAGGCGCTCCTGATGCGCGGCGGCGCCAGCGCCTCGGCGGCCGAGGAACTTGCCCAAGAAACCCTCCTGATGGTCTGGCGCAAGGCGCACCTTTTCGATCCGGCGCGCGCCTCGGCCGCAGCCTGGATATTCACCATCGCCCGCAACCTGCGGATCGACCATTTCCGGCGCGGCTCGGTGACGCTTCACGAGCTGGATTTTCATCTCGAGGCCGAAGAGCCCGCCCAGCCCGACGCCATCCTCAGCGGGGCGCAGGACGCCCAGCGGGTGAGGGCGGCCATGCTCAGTCTCAACGCCGACCAGGCTGCGGCCATTGAAATGGCCTTTTTCCAGGAACAGACCCATGCGGAGATATCCAGGACGCTCGGCGTACCGCTCGGGACGGTCAAGGCGCGTATCCGGTTTGGCATGATGAAGCTGCGGGCCTGCATCGAAAGGGACAGGGGGGACGCATCATGAGCCTTCGACGACAGCCCAGCGAAGAACGGCTGCTGGCCTTCGCCGCGGGGACCTTGAGCTTTCCCGAAGCCGTCGTCGTGGCCGCACACCTCAGCCTGCGGCCGGCCACGCGCCCCTGGGCCGATCTTGGCGCGGCCGTGGGCGGCGCGCTGCTCGACGACCAGGCGCCCGAAACGCTGAGTTCGCAGGCGCGGCGGGAGGTCATGGCGCGGCTCGACGCCATCGAGCCAGAGGGCGAACCCAGGCCAGCCTCCGCCGACCCGGTCCTGCCTGCGCCGCTCGACCAGTTCGCGCTCGGGCCCTGGCGCTGGCTGGGGCCGGGCGTGCACGTTCGCGACGTGCTCGGAACCCGGCAAGGCGATTGCCGCGTCATCCTGCTGAAGATCGCCTCGGGGCAATCGGCGCCCCGCCACACCCACGGCGGCGTCGAGTTGACCTGCGTGATCGACGGCGCCTACGCCACCGAGGACGGAGTGTTTTCGCGGGGGGATTTCGAAGAGGCCGATTCCAGCGTGACGCACCAGCCCAAGGTGGTCTCCAAGGGGCCATGCCTTTGCGTCGCCGCCCTCGATGGTCAGATCCTGCTGCCCGGCAGGCTGGGCAAGCTGCTGGCGCCTTTCGTTCGTCTTTAGGCGTCGGGTGACGCCGGCCTCGGCTGTCGATCGAGGCCGGCCGTCGTCATTTGGCCGGGGCTTGCTCTTGGCCGTCCTGAGGATCGCGATCCTGAGGTTTGCTCCCGCTCAGCTCCGGCTGATAGAGCCCAGTGGCCATGCGCACGATCAGCCCCTCAGGACGCAGTCGCGGGCCAAAGCGCGTGCACGGATCGGGCGTCGTCACCGGACGGGGCTTGCGTTCGCGCGGCGCCAGGGCGCTCGCCACGGCGTCGCCGAACGGTTCGGCCAGCTGATGGGCGTCCCCGATCGGCGACAGCGAAGGCTTGTCGGCGCCCAGGACCATGGCCTGGCGGCTCCACACCAGGGCGGCCGCCTGGGCGCCGCTGGGCGTAAGGAGTTCGGCTTCGGCCCAGAGCCCGCCCACGCCGCCTGGGACCCGCACCGACACGGGGCCCGGAATGAAGAAGTTGGCCGCCGCCGATGCGGCTGATCCGGCCTGATTGGTGCGGTCGATGCGGGTCACCCCGACCCTGACGGTCCCGGCCTCGGGGGAGGGCGCATCGATCAGGGTGAAGCGCTTGCTGAGCTCGTAGCAGACCTGCCGGTCGACCTCGGTCAGCACGGCCTGGCGATCGTCGTCATCGACCGACCGGGTCTGGCCGGCGTGGCTCGTGGCCGGCGCGATCCACAGCCGCTCTATGGTCGCGGCCATCGCCTCGTCGCGGCGCTCGTACACCGTGGCGCGGACGGTTCCGGGCCGCTTGCCCAGGCCCTCGTAGCTGGCGAGGAAGCCGGACTGCGAGACGCCGCCGCCGGCGCACGCCGTGCAGGCGGCGGCCAGGCCTGTCACGGCGGCCGTACGGATGACCTTGTCGAACATGTCGCCTCCTCTGTCGCGCTGGATACGGCGGCGACTGGATGCTGGATCACCATCAACGGCGCAGGCCGCAGGATCGCGGCCGGGGGGCGGCGTCGCATCGGAGACTGGTCCGCTCGATGGTCGCTCATTCCCGGAGTTTGTCGTTGCTGACGGCCTGTTGAAGGCGGGGCGGGCAGGGTCTTCTTAGTCGTCCCCGACACCAGGGGACCGCCATGGACCAGCCCGACGCCCAAGACCGCCCCCGCAGCGAGCGCATGCTCCGCGCGGCCCTGGGGCCGCTGCTGCTGGCCAGGCTCGAGGATCCGGGCGTGGCCGAATTGATGCTCAATCCAGACGGCCGGGTGTGGCTGGACCGGTTCGACGTCGGTCTGGTCGACGCCGAATTTTCGATGACCGCGGCCGACGCCGAGCGCGTGGTGCGTCTGGTGGCCCATCATGTCGACGTCGAGGTTCATGCCGGGCGGCCGCGGCTGTCGGCCGAGTTGCCGGGCTCGGGCGAGCGTTTCGAGGGATTGCTGCCGCCGATCGTCGCGGCCCCGACCTTTTCGATCCGTAAAGCCGCCCGGCAGGTTTTCAGCCTCGACGACTATGTCCGAAGCGGCGTGATGAACGCTGCGCAGGCGGCTGTGCTGGCCAAGGCCGTGCGCGAGCGCGTCAACATCCTGGTCGCCGGCCCGACCTCCAGCGGCAAGACCACCCTGGTCAACGCGCTGCTGGCCAAGGTCGCCGAGGGCTTCGACAGGGTCGTGCTCTGCGAGGACCTGCGCGAGCTGCAGTGCGCCGCGCCCAATCTCGTGGCGCTGCGCACGGTCGATGGCGCGGCCTCATTGACCGAGCTCGTGCGCTCGACCCTGCGCCTTCGGCCCGACCGGATCATCATCGGCGAGGTGAGGGGCCCCGAGGCCCTTGATCTGATCAAGGCCTGGGGGACGGGTCATCCGGGCGGGGTGGGCACTATTCACGCCGGCTCGGCTCTGGGGGCGCTGCTGCGGCTGGAGCAACTGATCCAGGAGGCGGTGGTCACCGTGCCGCGCGGTCTGATCGCCGAGACCGTGGGTCTCATCGCGGTCCTGGCCGGCCGCGGCCGTCAGCGCCGCCTGATTGAGCTCTCGCGCCTCGATGGCCTTGGGGCGGACGGCGCGTACCGCCTCAGTCCTGTCTGAGGGGTTTCCTTCAAGCTTTTAAAATTGCTGGAGATTGATCGCGTGATCATAAGCCTTTCCCAACCGTGCGCTCCTGGCGTTCGGCATTCGCCGCCGCCTGTTCGTCGCTGGCTTCTCGCCGGTCTCATCGCGACCCTGACCCTGATGATGGCCAGGGCCCATGCCGCCGGCTCGTCCATGCCCTGGGAAGCGCCGCTGCAGAAGATCCTGGAGTCGATCGAAGGGCCGGTCGCCAAGATCATCGCCGTCGTCATCATCATCATGACGGGACTGGCTCTGGCCTTTGGCGACAGCACCGGCGGCACGCGGCGGCTGATCCAGATCGTGTTCGGCCTGTCGATCGCTTTTGCCGCCTCCAGCTTCTTCCTGTCGTTCTTCTCGTTCGGCGGCGGGGCGGTGGTGTGATGGCCGGCGATCACGTCAGGGGCCTGGCCGCGCCGGTCCATCGGGCTCTCACCGAGCCGGTGCTGCTGGCCGGCGCCCCGCGCGCCGTCGCCCTGGTCAACGGCACCCTGGCCGCGGCGCTCGGGGTCGGCCTTCGCCTGTGGATCGCCGGTCTGGCGCTATGGCTCGTGGGCCATGCCCTGGCGGTCTGGGCCGCGCGCCATGATCCGATGATCCTAGAAGTCGGGCGCCGTCACGTGCGTCTGCCGGCCAGGCTGGAGGTCTGAGCGTGCTCGATCTTCGCGAGTACGCCCGTCGACCCGCCAGCCTCTGCGACTACCTGCCCTGGGCGGCGCTGGTCGCACCGGGCGTCGTGCTCAACAAGGACGGCGCCTTCCAGCGGACCGCCGCCTTCCGCGGCCCCGACCTCGAGGCGGCGGCTGACACGGAGGCGGCCGCCGTCGCCGCCCGCGTCAACAGCGTCCTGCGGCGCCTGGGCTCGGGCTGGGCGCTGTTCGTCGAGGCGCGGCGCGATCCGGCCATGACCTATCCCGACAGCGCCTTTCCCGATCCGGTCTCGGCCCTGGTCGATTGCGAACGCCGCGCGGCCTTCCTGCACGAGGGCGCCCACTATGAGAGCCGCTACTATCTGACCCTGGTCTACCAGCCTCCGGCCGAGCGCGACGAGCGTCTGGCCGGGCTGCTGATCGAGGGGAGGACGCGGGCCTTGCGCGACTGGCGCGCCGAACTCGCCGGCTTCGTCGAGCGCACCGATCGGCTGCTGGCCCAGGTTGCGGCKATCATGCCGACGGCGGTCTGGCTCGACGACGCCCAGACCCTGTCGTTTCTGCATGGCGCGGTCAGCACTGAGCGCCAGGGCGTCTCTTCGCCGGCGACGCCGATGCACCTGGACGCCCTCTTGGCCACCCAGCCGTTGTCGGGAGGCCTGGAGCCGCGCCTTGGGACCTCGCATCTGCGCGTGCTGACCCTGACGGGCTTTCCTCCGGCGACCACGCCGGGCATCCTCGATGAGCTCGACCGTCTGGCTTTTGCCTATCGCTGGACCAGCCGGGCCATCTTCCTGGACAAGACGCAGGCTCAGGGCCTCCTGGCCAGGATCCGCCGCCAGTGGTTTTCCAAGCGCAAGTCGGTGCTGGCCCTGCTGCAGGAGGCCCTGACCCAGCAGCCGGCGGCGCTGGTCGACAACGACGMGGCCAACAAGGCGGGCGATGCGGACCTGGCGTTGCAGGATCTCGGCGATGATACGGTCGCCTACGCCTATGTCACCACCAGTCTGGTGGTTTGGGACGAGGATCCGGCCAAGGCCGAGGCCAAGCTCTCCCTGGCCGAGAAGGTGATCGCCGGCCGCGACTTCACCGTGATCCGCGAATGGGTCGGCGCCGTCGAGGCCTGGCTCGGCTCCCTGCCAGGCCAGGTCTACGCCAATGTCCGCCAGCCGCCGCTTTCGACCCTGAACTTCGCCCACATGGCGCCGCTGTCGGCGGCCTGGGCCGGGCCGCAGCGCAACGTCCATCTTGGCGGTCCCCCGCTGCTGATGGCGCGCACCCAAGGCGCGACGCCCTTTCGTCTGAGCCTGCACGTCGGCGATGTCGGCCATACCGTCGTGGTCGGGCCGACCGGAGCGGGCAAGAGCACGCTCCTGGCGCTGATGGCCCTGCAGTTTCGCCGCTATCGCGGCGCGCGCGTCTTCGCCTTCGACTTCGGGGCCTCGATCCGCGCGGCGGTTCTTGGCATGGGCGGCGCCTTTCACGACCTGGGCGGGGTTTTGCGGGAAGGCGATCGGCCGGCGGTCGCTTTGCAGCCCCTGGCGATGATCGACCAGGAGAGCGAGCGGATCTGGGCCGCCGGCTGGGTCGAGGCGATCCTGCTTGGTGAAGGGGTCGCGATCACGCCGGGCGTGCGCGAACTCGTCTGGTCGGCGCTGGTCAGTCTGGCCGGCGCTGAGGCGCGCGATCGCACGCTGACCGGGCTTTGCGCCCTGCTGGCCAGCCGTGAGCTCAAGCAGGCCTTGGCGCCTTACTGCCTGGGCGGGTCGTTCGGGCGCCTGCTCGACGCGGACCAGGAGACGTTGGGTGAGGGCGCGATCGAGGCGTTCGAGACCGAAGGCCTCCTGGGCGCGGGCGCAGCCCCGGCGGTGCTGGCCTATCTCTTCCACCGTATCGAGCGCCGGCTTGACGGGGCCCCGACCCTGATCCTCGTCGACGAGGCCTGGCTGGCCTTGGCCGACGAAGCCTTCGGCGCCCAGCTTCAGACCTGGCTTGGCACGGTGCGCAAGAAGAACGGCTCGGTGGTGCTGACGACCCTGTCGCTGGTCCAGATCGAGCAGAGCCCGATCGCCGCGGCGATCATCGAGCTTTGCCTGACCAGGATCTTCCTGCCCAACGCCTCGGCGCTCGATCCGGTCGGCGCGGCCGCCTACCGGCGCTTTGGCCTTGGCGAGCGGCAGATCGAGCTCGTCGGCCGCGCCGTCCCCAAGCAGGACTACTACGTCCAGTCACGCGACGGCGAGCGTCTGTTCGAACTTGGTCTTGGACCCGTGGCCCTGGCCTTCGCCGGCGCCGCCGCCAAGGCCGACCAAGCCGCGATGAACGAGATCCTGGCCGAGCATCCGCCTGGCGATTTCGCCGCCGTCTGGCTGCGCCGGGGCGGCCTTGGCTGGGCCGCCGACCTGCTCGCCGACCTCAAGCTCCAGGAGCCCTGACATGATCGCCCTTCGTAGGCTGTTGCTGGCCGCCGCCCTGACGCCGCTTCATGTGCTCGCCGCAGGCCCGGCGTCTGCCCAGGTCGTGGTCCATGATCCGACCAACTACGCCCAGAGCGTGCTGCAAGCTGCCCGGGCCCTGCAGCAGATCAACAACCAGATCACCGCCCTGCAGAACCAGGCCCAGATGCTGGTCGGCCAGGCCAGGAACCTCGCCAGCCTGCCATATTCGTCCCTGACCGTACTGCAGGCGCAACTGGCGCAAACCAAGGCGCTGCTCGGTCAGGCCCAGCGGCTGGCCTATGACGTCGGCCAGATCCAGACGGCTTTCACGGAGCAGTACGGGGCGGTGGGACTGTCGGCGACCAACGCCGACCTCGTGGCCCGCGCCGAGGCGCGCTGGGCCAATTCGGTCGCCGGCTTCCAGGACGCGCTGCAGGTCCAGGCCGGCGTGGTCGGTGGGATGGAAGCCGCCGCCGGCGAGCTGTCGACCCTGGTGGCCCAGAGCCAGGGCGCGGCCGGCGCCCTGCAGGCGGCCCAGGCCGGCAACCAGCTCCTGGCGCTGCAGGCCCAGCAACTGATGCAACTGACGGCGCTGCAGGCGGCCCAGGGCCGCGCGCAGGCCCTCGAGGCGGCCGACCGGAGCGCCGCGCGCGCCGACGCCAAGGCCCGCTTCGGCCGGTTCATGGGCAGGCAGCCGTGAGGCGCGGGCTCGTGCTGGTGGTCGTCGCGGTGATGGCGCTGATCGCGGGGCTGCAGGCAGGGCGGGAGGAGAGGCCCGTCCTGGCGGTCGCCGCGCCGCGGGCGTCTGATCCCGAGCTTGCCAGGTGTCGCGGCGCCGGCGAGGCCGCCCTGGTGGACGCCGCCTGCCAGCGGGCCTGGCGTCAGGCCCGCGAGCGCTTTTTCGCAAGGTCTTCGTCATGAACGACACCGGCGTCATCGACACCTTCTTCGACACCTTCAACCGGATGATCGACAGCGGTTTTGGCCTGCTCGGCGGCGACGTCGCTTCCCTGGCCAACATCCTCCTGGCCATCGACATCACCCTGGCGGCCCTGATGTGGACGCTGGCGGCGGGGGAGGACGTCCTGGCCCGGCTGATCCGCAAGGTGCTCTACGTGGGTTTCTTCGCCTTCCTGATCGGCAACTTTCAGGCCCTGGCCAAGGTGGTGTTCGAGAGCTTCACGGCGCTTGGCCTGACCGCGGCGGGCGCCGGGCTTTCGGCCGACCAGATGCTGCGGCCCGGCAAGCTTGCCGCCCTGGGCGTCGATGCGGCCAGGCCCCTGCTGGAAGCGGCCGCCGAGCTCTCCGGCTGGCCCGGCGTGTTCGAGAACCTCGCTCAGATCCTGGTTCTGCTGGTCGCCTTCCTGCTGGTGATCATCGCCTTCTTCGTCATGGCCGTGCAGGTCTTCGTGGTGCTGGTCGAGTTCAAGCTGGCCACCCTGATCGGTTTCGTGCTCGTGCCGTTCGGGCTTTTCGGGCGCACCGCCTTCCTGGCCGAGAAGGTGCTGGGCGAGGTCCTGGCCATGGGCGTCAAGGTCATGGCGCTGGCGGTGGTGGTCGGTGTCGGCTCGACCCTCTTCGACCAGTTTTCCGCGACCTGGACCGACGGCCAGCCGACGCTGGATCAGGCGCTGGCCCTGGTTCTGGCGAGCCTGGTGCTGCTGGGGCTGTCGATCTTCTGTCCGGCCATGGCCGCAGGGCTCATCTCGGGCGCGCCGCAGCTCAGCGCCGGCGCCGCGGTCGGTACGGGCCTGGCGGTCGGCGGCGTGGCCATGGCCGGGGTCGGCGCGGCTAGCCTTGCGGTTGCAAGCGCGGCGGGTCTGGCGCGCGGGGCGGCGGCCGGGGCCGGATCGATGTTCGGCGGCGGCGCGCGGTTGGCGAGCCGGGCGGGCTCGTCCGGCGGCGATCAAGGCCCGCCGTCTGGCGGCGGTCCAGCCGTCGGACCGAGCGGCGGCGGGCCGAGCCCCGGTGCTGGCGGGGGCGGCGGCGCTGACTGTGCGAGCAGTCCGCCGGCCTGGGCGCGCGAGCTGAAGGCGCGCCAGGCGATCGCTCACGGGGCGGACCTGGCCGCTCACAGCCTGGCCGGCGGCGACGCTGCGCCCGCCGGCGCTTCCCCATCTCTGTCGGAGGACTAGAACATGAACCCGTTCAAGGGCTCGCCTAGGTTTGGCCTGACGCCCGTTCCGGAGACCCCGTACCAGCGCGCCGGTCAGGCCTGGGACGCTCGCATCGGCGCCGCTCGCGTCCAGGCCGCCAACTGGCGGCTGATGGCGCTCGGCCTGGTTGGCCTGTCGGCCTGCCTGGGCGGATCCCTGGCCTGGCTCGCCGCGCAAGGGACCGTCACGCCCTGGGTGGTCGAGATCGATCGGCTCGGGGAGGTCCGCACGCTGGGCCCCGCCGTCAAGGGCTACAGGCCCACCGACGAGGCGATGCGGGCCGAGCTCGCCCGGCTTATCCGCAATCTGCGCGCGGTCTCGACCGACGGCGTGGTGGTCGCTCGGGCCTGGGAGAACGCCTATGCCGTCGTCGAGGGCGATGCGGCGCGCTTCGTCACCGAGCACGCCAATGCTGCGCGGCTTCAGGACCAGATCGGCAAGAGCCAGGTCAGCGTCGAGGTGCGCAGCGTGCTGCGCGCCTCGCCGCGCAGCTTTCGGGCGACCTGGACCGAGACCCGCTATGTCGATGGCGCAGCCCAGCCGGTCGAGCACTGGACCGCCATCCTGACCGTCGAGCTGCGCAAGCCTCGCACCGACGCCGAGATCCTCGCCAATGGCCTTGGCCTGAAGGTCTCCGCGATCAGCTGGCAGCGGGAGGCGGTCGCATGAGAACCTTTGCCCTGATCGTGGTCGCCGTCCTGTCCTGCGGCCAGGCCCAGGCCGCCGGGGCGTTTGAGCCAGCCCCGAAGGCGGCCGCGCCCGTCGAGTTCGTCTATGAGCCGCAAGGTGTCTTCGCCGTCGTCGCCGCGCCGGGCCGGCTGACCGACATCGCCCTGGAGCCGGGCGAGACCCTGGTCGAGACCAATCCCATCGCCGCCGGCGACACCGCGCGCTGGATCATCGGCGACACCACCAGTGGAGCGGGGGAGGGGCGGCGGGTGCATATCCTGGTCAAACCCACAGCGCCGGGACTTTCGACCAACCTCGTGGTCAACACCACCCGGCGAACCTACTTCCTGGAGCTACGCGCCTCGGCGCGCGGCTACCTGACCCAGGTCCGCTGGCGCTACCCCCAGCCCGTGGCGATCGCTGCGCCTGCGGCCACGCAACCCTTGTCCACGCCTCGTGCCGCGCCGCGTCTCTATTTCGGCTATGTGGTGTCAGGGCCGGCGCGACTTCGCCCGGCCCGGGTGTTCGACGACGGCGTGCGGACCTTCGTCGATTTCGGCTCTGGGGCCAGCGCCCAGTTGCCGCCCCTGTTTCTGATCGGTCCCGACGGGCGCAGCGAGCTGGCGGCCTATCGGGTCGAGGCGGGGATGCTGATGGTGGATAGGATCTTCGAGCGCGCCGAACTGCGGCTGGGCTCGCGGCGCAAGGCGCGGCGCGTGCTGATCACCCGCTTGACGCCCTCCGGCCAGGAGGCGGCGCGATGAACCCGGCGATCGTGGAGGAGCAGAAGGCGATCGCCGAGCAACTGCGGCTTCGGCCCAAGGTTCCGCCCGTGGCGCGGATCTCGCGCAAGGCGCTGGCGATCGGCGCCGGCGTTCTTTCGGCGGGCCTCTTCGCCGCGCTCGCCTGGTCGACGCTCGAACGTCCAGCCCGTGCGCCCATCGATCCGTCGCCGCAGGCGTCGAAGCCGGCCGGCAAGATCGAGGGCTTGCCCAAGGACTACCTGACGCGGTCAAGCGCGCCGGTTCTGGGCCCGCCGCTGCCGGGTGATCTGGGCCGGCCGATCCTGGCGGCTCAGGCCGAGGGACGCGATCCGGTTGCGGCCTTGCCGAGCCGTGGGGCGCAAGGTTCGCCCGCTCAACGGGGGGGCAATGGCGAGAACGCGCGCGCTCAGGCCAACGCCAGCGGCCTGTTTTTGCCGATGGCGATATCGGCGGCTTCAGCGGCGCCAGCGGAGGGAGTGGGCGCTCAAGCCGGGGACGAGCGGATGACCAGTCCTGAGCGACTTCAGCCTCCCGCTTCGCCCTACCTCCTGCAGGCCGGGGCGGTCATTCCGGCGGCCCTGATCACGGGCCTGCGCTCGGACAGCCAGGGCCCGGCCCTGGCGCAGGTCACCCAGGACGTCCACGACAGCCTCACCGGGCGCCATCTGCTGATCCCGGCCGGATCGCGTCTGCTGGGGTCTTATGGCGAGACGACCGAGGTGGGACAAAGCCGGCTGGCGGTGGCCTGGACACGGCTGATCCTGCCGTCGGGCCGCTCGATCATGCTGGGCAAGCTTCCGGCCAGCGATCCGCAAGGCATGGCGGGTCTGCGGGACGGCGTCGACCGACACTGGCGCCAGGTTTGGTCGGCGGCGGCGCTGAGCACGGTGCTGGCGGTCGGGGTCGGAACGGGCGACGACGACAGCGGCCTGGCGCGGCTTCTCCGCCGCGGCGTCGGGCAGGGCGTCAGCGACGTCGGCCAGCAGGCGGTCGGCAGGAGCCTGGGGCTGCGCCCGACCCTGACCATCCGGCCAGGCGCGCCTTTGCGCGTCGTCCTCACGCAGGATCTGGTGCTGGAGCCGTACGGCCAGGAGATCCGTCCATGACCAAGCTGAAGATCACCGCCATCGATGACGATACGCCGGTGAAGATCACCTGTGAGCTGCCGGCGTCCGTCCACCGGGATTTGCTCGATTACGGCAAGGCCATGGCCGAGGGGGGCGGCAAGGCCGCAGAGCCGGCCCGGCTCGTTTCGGAGATGGTGCGCCGGTTCATGGCCTCGGATCGAGGTTTCGTGCGAGGGCGAGGGCGACGGGCTTGAGGGGCATGGCGCGCAGAAGCAGGTCGCGGTCACAGGCCACCGCGCGGCGGGCAACCATCCCGCCACCTCCAGCGAGATGAGCGATGACGGCGCAAGCTGAGACCGATCGGATAGCCACCGCGGCCTAGACCAGGAGCGAGGCTTGGCCTTGCGCCTTCGGCGGCGCCTCGAAGTTCGAGATCGTCACGCCCAGCAGACGCACTCCGGCGCGCAACGGAAAGACCGAACGCACGAGATCTTGGGAAAGGCGCTGCAACAGCGCCGGATCGTCGATCGCACCGGCCGCCGAACGGGCCCGGGTCGCCTGTTGGAAGTCGGCGTACTTGATCTTCACCGTGACGGTGCGGCCGAACGCCTGGGCCTTCTGGCACCAGGCGAAAACCTTGTCGGCCAGAGCGCGCACCTCCTCCTCGATGCGTGTGACGTCGAGAAGGTCGGTCGCGAAGGTCGTTTCCGAACCGGAGGACTTGCGTTCGCGCGTGGGATTGACCGGGCGTTGGTCCACGCCCCTGGCGATTTCATGGAACCAGGCGCCGGACTTGCCGAAATGTTGTTGCAGGAAGGCCAGCGACTGCCGGGCCAGATCCTCGCCGGTATGGACGCCCAGCTGCTTCATCCTGGCTTCAGTAACCGCCCCCACGCCGTAGAAGCGGCCGATCGGCAAGGTCGCCACGAAAGCCTGGCCCTGTCCCGGCGCAACCAGGAACTGCCCGTCGGGCTTGTTCTGATCGCTGGCCATCTTGGCCAGGAACTTGTTGTAGGAGATTCCCGCCGAGGCGGTGAGGCTTGTTTCCAGGCCGATGCGAGCGCGGATGATCCGGGCCGTTTCCACCGCGCTGCCGATGCCGGCCTTGTCGCCGGTGACATCGAGATAGGCTTCGTCCAGCGACAGCGGTTCGATGGCGTCGGCGTAGTCGGCGAAGATCTCATGGATCTGCCGCGACACGCTCCGATAGACGTCCATGCGGTGCGGCACGAAGACGAGCTGGGGGCATTTGCGCAGCGCCGTGTTCGACGGCATGGCCGATCGTACGCCAAACTTGCGGGCCTCGTAGCTTGCCGCAGCGATCACCCCGCGCGCCGCCGGCGAACCGACCGCGACGGGCTTGCCCCGCAGGCTGGGATCATCGCGCTGCTCGACCGACGCATAGAATGCGTCCATGTCGATGTGGATGATCTTTCGCGCTGGCGACTCCATCCCCCAGTCCTAGCATTGGCTGAACGTAACGGGAACATGTAGCTTGCCGCCTTGGCCCGGCCCTAAGGGGCGTCGGCCCAGGATCCCGCCAGCCGGAAGATTTCCGCCCGCACGGCCGGCGGCATGCGCAGCGCCGCGTGCATGAAACCGGTTGCACCGTCGATCCGGCAGAACCGCGACAGCAGGTCGTCGCCATAAGCGGTCTCCAGGCCAGCGAAGAAGGCTGTGATGGGAACGTCCAGAGCGCGGGCCATCTCGACCAGCTTTGAAGCGCTGATCCTGTTTTCGCCGCACTCGTACTTCTGGATCTGCTGGAAGGTCAGGCCGACCGTGGCGGCCAGATCATGCTGCGAGATCTCCTTGGCGCGCCGATGACCGCGCAGCAAGGCGCCGATGTGGCGGTCCAGGGACCGGTTTGCCGCAAGCTCCTTCATACGCCCTCCGTGGCTGCGTCATTGGCCAGGAAAGCCGGTCCACGATCAAGGCGCTGAAGGCGTCGACATCCGGGCCTCGGCTTTTCCACTCGCGCGATGGCGCTTGGTTCGTGTGCGGAACAAGCGACGCTCTGGGACGTAGTCTTTTCAAGCATCCGCTGAAGCAGGAGCGGCCTTGGCGGTGTGAACGAGCCAATAGCGGAGGCGTTGTCATGCCTGACGAAATGCACTGCGATTTTCGATCGTCTTTCCGTCTGGAAGCGACTGTCGCTAAGGCCGATCACACATCAATCGCCCGACCTTCTTCCAGCTTGTCGAAACCGTGATGGCCTGACGCCGGTCAGCGTCAGGCCGCTCCAGCATCTAGATGCCAGGCTCGTCCTGGATCGCTCGCCCCTAGGGTTGAGCGCCGCTGCGCCCCGGTTCAGCCGGGGCGCCTTTGCGCGATCAAGGGACGGCGCCGATACGCCGAGTGTTGCTCAAGACGCGGCTGGGATAGGCGTGTCAGGCGAACCGCGCGGGGCCTGAAGAGTTGTTCGGACATGGAAAAACGTTGGCCCGCCGTGCTCTGGATCGTCCGCCATGGCCAGAGCGCCGGAAATGTCGCGCGAGACGCCGCGGACGCCGCCGGGCTTGGCCTCATCGATATCGCCGATCGCGACATGGACGTGCCGCTGAGCCCGCTTGGTCACCACCAGGCGCAGGCTCTGGGCGGCTGGTTCGCCGCCATGCCCGCCAGGCAGCGTCCTCGCACCATGATGGCCTCTCCCTACCGACGGGCCGTCCAAACCGGTGAGGCGATCAGGGCGGCCGGCGGTCTCGAGCACCCCGACCAGCGGTTCTGCATCGACGAGCGTCTGCGCGAGAAGGAGTTTGGCGTGCTCGACCGGCTGACCCGGGTCGGCATCGAGGCCAGGTTCCCGGAACAGGCGGAATTTCGTCGTCTTCTCGGCAAGTTCTATCACCGGCCGCCCGGCGGTGAGAGCTGGTGCGACGTGATCCTGCGCCTGCGCAGTCTGCTGGACACCATCAGCCTGCACCATGCCGGAGACCGAGTGCTCATCGTCGCCCATCAGGTCGTCGTCCTTTGTCTGCGCTATCTTCTGGAAAGCCTGACCGAGGACGAAATCCTTAAGATCGATCGACTGGCCGACATCGCCAACTGCGGCGTCACCGAGTATCGCTTCGACCCCGACCAGGGCGCCGACGGGGGGCTGCGGCTGGTACGCTATAACTTCACCGCGCCGCTGGAAGGCGAGACGGCGGTCACCGCCGCGCCCGACGCCAATGTGGCGGCCAGATGAGCGAGCCGATCACGATAGACGCTGCTTGGGCCAGGGACCACCGGCTGCCGCATCCAGGGGAGGGGGGCAAGGAGGCCCGCGGCAGGGTGCTCGTGGTCGGGGGCGGCGTGGCGCTCCTCGGCGCTGGTCGTCTCGCCGGCGAGGCGGCTCTACGCGCCGGAGCCGGCAAGCTGCAACTGACCGCGCCGGCCGAGGCGGTCGCCCTGACGAGTCTGGTTGTGCCCGAGGCGCGTGTCCTGGGCTTGCCGCGAGATGAGGAGGTCGATGACGCGCTGTTCCAGGTCCTTGGCCAAGCTGACGCCGTCCTGATCGGTCCTGGCATGGAGGTGGACCTAGGGCGCTTGGCCAAGGCGTTATGCCTGCATGTGCGTTCGCCGCTGGTCCTGGACGCCGGCGGTCTGGCGGCGGCGGCCTGCCAAGGCCCCGATGTACGTATACTGACCCCACATGCGGGGGAGATGGCCACGCTGCTGGAAACGGAGAAGGCTGAGGTCGAGGCCGACCCGGCCAGCGCCGCTAAGGAGGCTGCGCGCCGGTTTTCGGCGGTGGTCGTGATGAAGGGGGCCAGAACCGTGATCGCCACGCCGCAAGCACGATTGGCGTACTACGCCGGCGGCGGCGCGGGCCTGGGGGTCTCCGGATCGGGGGACGTGTTGGCGGGGGTGATCGCCGGGGTGCTGGCGCGGGGCGTTGATCCCTTCGAAGCCGCAGCCTGGGGGGTCTATCTGCATGGGGAGGCCGGCAGGTGCCTGGCTGAGCGGGTCGGCGCCTTGGGCTTCCTGGCGCGAGAGATCGCCGCCGAGATACCCCGGCTGCTCGATGTCTGAGCGTTCGCCGCCCGCAAGGATGTGCGATGTGCGCCGCGCGGGGTGGTGAGACATCATGGCCAAAGCCCCGCCGGCCCGGAAGCTGAAGGTGTACGCCGCCCAGATCGGCTTTTTCGACACGATCGTCGCTGCGCCCAACCAAGCCGCCGCCCTGGCCGCTTGGGGCGTTCGCCAGAATCTGTTCGCCGAAGGGCGGGCCAGCGTGAGCAAGGATGAGACCAACGCCGATGCGGCCCTGGCCAATCCTGGTGTTCCGCTACGCCGCGCCATGGGCTCCCGCGATGCGTTCAGCCTCGAGCCGGCCCTGCCCAGGGCGCCTGCGGCGCCCGCGCCGCCGAGGCTCAAGGTCGTGGCCGAGGCGAAGGGGCCAGCGGTGAAGCCAAGGCCCGATCGTTCGGCGTTGGCGAGGGCCGAAAGGGCGCTGGCGGCGGTCAATCAGCGACGGGCGGAGGAGGAGGCTGACATCCGGCGCCGCCGCGAGGCCCTGGACGCCGAGGATGAAGCTTCTCGCAGACGATGGCGCCAGGACCGGGCGAAGGCCGAGAAGGGCGTGGTCGAGGCCAGGCGAGCCTATGAGGCCTCAGGCGGCGAGGCGTGATCAGGAGGCGCTGCGGGCCGTGGTCTTGGGCGCGGCCTTGGAGACTGGCGCCTTCACCTCGCCGGTTCGCCCGGGCGAGCTCTTGTCATCGGTCCGGGGCGGAGTGTCGTACGCTCGACCGTCGCCTGGAGCCGGCATTGGCGGGGCAGGCCGCGGTTCTGCGAACGGAATGACGGGATCGTCGAACTCCGGCCTCGTCGGCATGGGCGGAATTTCAGTCGGGGTCTGGCTGGATGTCGAAGGACGGCAATCGGTCACGGCGTCTTCTCCGGCTTTCTCTATCTCTGCCAACGCTCGCCTTGGCTGAGGGCTCCGGCAGGCCCTGCCTTTGGGCAGGCGCTCAGTGATCGCTTCGCCGCTCCAAGGCCAATAGGCGGCCGCGTTGCTGGGGCGGGCCGCCTCATGGCGCGGGCCGGACGGAGCTTCGCAGGGGCCACGCGTCCTCGGCGGCGTGGCCAGCGACCCCCTGTTGGAACGTCGGCGCTCCTGCAAGGTTGTCAGTTGTAACCGCGCCGCTGACAGGTGGCGGCGGTGTTCACGCCAGAGCTGGGAGAGCTTCATGACCGATACCGGACCGCTTTCGCTCGACGCCCGCCACCGCGCCAAGGCCAGGGGCAAGTTCGAGGAAGCCGGCGCTCACGCCAAGGACGCCTATGGAAGCCTGAAGGGCGGCACCGAGGAGCTCTACGAGGGCGGCCGTGAGCACCTCCAGGACGGGCTGCGGCTGATCGAGAGCAAGGTGCGCGACAAGCCCGCCTTGGCCCTTGCGGCCGCCATCGGCTCAGGCGTTCTGCTCGGCTTGCTGCTGCGCGGTCCTCGCACCGTTTACGTCCGCGCGCCGGTCAGCACTCTGTCCTAGATTTCGGCGTCGCTTCCGGGGTGGGGTGTTGGACCGACGGTCGTGGCGGGCTCAGTGCTTGGTGCGCTCGAGATCCGAAGGACTGGTAGCGTCACGGTGAACGTGCTGCCGAGGTTCTCGCCGGCGCTTTCGACGCTGATCGTACCGCCGTGCAGGGCGACAAGCTGACGAACCAGCGCCAGGCCGATGCCAAGACCGCCCTGGGCTTTCGTCAGGTGATCCTCGACCTGGGCGAAGATCTCGAAGATCCTGGCCTGCATCTCTCGCGGCACGCCGACGCCGGTGTCGGCGATACGAATCTCCACGTTCTCTTCCATCGGCCGCGCCGACAGGGTGATGGTTCCGCCCGGCGGCGTGTACTTGGCGGCGTTGTTGAGGAGGTTGGCCACGATCTGGGCCAGCCTGGTGTGATCGGCGTCGAGCCAGATCTCGCCTGGCGGCAGATCGGTGACGAACACGTGGCCGGCCGCGTCGATATGATGCTGGCTGGCCTCGATCGCGGATTTCAGCACATCGCCGAGTTCGACCTGCTCCTTCTTGAGCGAAATCTTGCCCTGGCTGACGCGAGAGACATCGAGCAGATCGTCGATCAGGTGGGAAAGGTGCGCCAGCATCCTGTCCATACGGATGCGGATGTCCTTGGCGCGCTCGGCTGGAATGTCCTTCTTGAGCAGGTGCAGGCCCCCGCCAAGGGCGGCGACCGGATTGCGCAGCTCATGCGCCAGCACAGCTAGAAAATTGTCCTTGTGACGGTCGGCGCGCCGCAGGGCTTGGGCCAGCGCCTCCAGCTCGTCGCGCTGGCGCTCGATCTGCTGGCGCTGCTGGTAGAGATCGAAGAACACCTCGGCCTTGCTGCGAAGAATGGTGGGCTCGATGGGCTTTTGGATGAAGTCCACGGCCCCGGCTTCATAGCCCCGAAAACGGCGTTGAAGGTTGGCTGCGCCGGCGGTGAGGAAGATGATCGGGATATGGCGGGCCCGTTCGCTGCCGCGCATGAACTCGGCGAGCTCGAAACCGTCCATGCCGGGCATCTGCACGTCGAGCAGGGCCAGGGCCACGTCGTGGACCAGCAGCAGTTCCAGCGCCTCTTCGCCCGAGCGCGCCTTCAGACAGTGGAGCCCGTCGCGTTGAAGCAAGGCTTCGAGCGCCAGGAGGTTTTCGTCAAGATCATCGACCAGAAGGAAGTTGATCGGCGGATCGGCGATCATCGCTCGGTTCCCAAACTCAGGAGGTAGGATGCGATTGCATCAAGGGACATGACGGCTGCGGTCGGCGTGGCTGCGAGCGCGGCTTGCGGCATGGCCGACGCCTGGGCGCTGGCCGGATTTTCCACAATCGCCGAGCCGCCGGCCTTGGCCACCGCGCGCAGGCCCGCCGCGCCATCCTGATTGGCGCCGGTGAGCACCACGCCCACCAGGCCGTCGGAGAAGACGTCGGCGGCGCTTTCGAACAGGATGTCGATCGAGGGGCGGGAGAAGTTCACCGGCTCGTCGGCCGACAGGGCCAGGGCGCCGCTGGTCTCGACCAGAAGGTGATAGTCCGGCGGCGCCAGATAGACCACGCCGCCGGCTATCGGCTCCTTGTCTTCGGCCTCCTTGACCGTCAGGCGGCATTTGGCCTCGAGCAAAGGCGCCAGGACATTGTCGCGATCGGGCGGGACGTGCACGACAACGAGGATCGGCAGCCGATAGTCGTGGGGAAGGGGAGGCAGGATCGCCATCAGCGCCTGCACCGCACCGGCCGAGGCGCCGATGACGACGGCCCTGGGGGGCGAAGCGCTCATGGATCGCGCCTTTGATAGATCTTCTCGCTCGGCGTGAAGGCTGCAAAGGCCTCGGCGTGGGCGGAAAAGCGCAGGCTTTCCTTCGAGCCCAGGCCCAAGAAGCCCTTGCGGGCGAGGGAGTCGTGAAAAAGGCCGATCGCACGGTCCTGCAAGGGGCGATCGAAATAGATCATCACGTTGCGGCAGGAGATCAGGTGCATCTCGCCGAAGACCGCGTCGGTCACCAGGCTGTGGTCGGAAAACACCACTCGTTCGCGCAGGCTCTTGTCAAAGGCCGCCCGGCCGTAGTCGGCGGTGTAGTAGTCCGACAGAGACGAACGCCCCCCCGACTGCTGGTGGTTCTGGGTGAACTTGCGGACACGGTCGAGCGGATAGACACCAGCCTCCGCGGCCGCCAGGGCTTCGGGATTGATGTCGGTCGCATAGAACAGCGTGCGATCGTAAAGGCCTTCCTCGCGGAACAGGATCGCCATCGAATAGAGTTCCTCGCCGTTGCTGCAGCCGGCGACCCACACCTTCAACGACGGATAGGTGCGCAGGTGCGGTACGACGTTCTCTCGCAAGGCGCGGAAATAGGACGGGTCCCTGAACATCTCGCTGACCTGTACGGTCAGATAGTCGAGCAGGCGCGGCAGGATCGCCGCATCGTGAAGCAGGCGATCCTGCAGCGCCGAGAGGGTGGGAAAGCCCAGTTGGTCACGCGCCTGCGTCAGGCGTCGTTTCAGCGACGCCCTGGCGTAGTGGCGAAAGTCGTAGTGGTAACGCTGATAGAGCGCCTCCAACAAAAGCTGGATTTCGAGGTCGACGATGTCTTCGGGCACGGCGGGACTATCTCGGCATCCAGACCCGGACGAGCGAGAGCAGCTTGTCCACGTCGATGGGCTTGGCCATGTAGTCGCTGCCGCCGGCGGCGATGCAGCGCTCTTGATCGTCGGGCATGGCCTTGGCGGTCAGCATGAGGATAGGCAGCTTGCGCCAGCGAGGATCCTGGCGGATCTGGCGGGTTGCCGACAAGCCGTCCATGACCGGCATCATCACGTCCATCAAGACCAGATCGACCGCCGCCGACGCGTCCTGCGAAGCGCGCTCCAGGGCCTCTATGGCCTCCTGGCCGTTGCGGGCGATCTGGATGATCGCGCCTCTGGGTTCGAGCACGTTGGTCAGCGAGTAGACATTGCGGATGTCGTCCTCGACGATGAGGATCCGGCGCCCTTCGAGCACCGCGTCGCGGTTGCGCGCCTTCTGGATCATCTTCTGCTGCTCGGGCGGCAATTCCGAAACAACCTGGTGCAGGAACAGCGACACCTCGTCGAGCAGCCGTTCGGGCGACTTGGCGCCCTTGATGATGATCGAATTGGAGTAACGGCGCAGCCGTTGCTCGTCGTCGGCCGACAGGTCATGGCCGGTGTAGACGATCACCGGAGGGAAGGCGCGCTCACCGTCCTGGCTCAGCGTTTCCAGGAGCGAATAGCCCGAGGCGTCCGGCAGCGACAGGTCCAGCACCATGCAATCGAAGGTCTGGGCGCGTAGCGCCTCGAGGCACTCGGCGGCCGTGCCGACGCCCACCGTCTCGACGTCGCCCGCCGACAACAGATGCCGCACGGCCTCGCGTTGGGTTGCGTCATCCTCGACGACCAGCACGCGTTTGACGGCGCTGGAGAGCTTGGCCTGCAGGCCGTGGAGGACTTCCGTCAGATCCTCCCGGCGAACCGGTTTGACCATGTAGCCTATGGCGCCCAGCGACAGGGCGGTCTGGGCATGGTCGTTGGCCGAAACGACATGGATCGGGATGTGTCGGGTGGCGTCGTCACGTTTCAGCCGATCAAGCACCATCAGGCCGGATTCATCGGGCAGGCCGACGTCGAGCACGACGGCGCTGGGCTTGAACCGTCGGGCCAGTGTCAGCGCTTCATCGGCCGTTCCCGCCACCAGGGCTTGGAAACCGATCTCGCGCGACAGGTCGCGAACGATGGCGGCGAAGGCGGCGTCGTCTTCGATCACCAACAGGACGCGGCGGGCGCTGCTGAGGCGGTCGCGATCGTCCTCAACGCTGGCGGCTGGCAGGTCGGCCTTCTGCATGGGCGTAGACGAAGACAGGCCTGGCGCTGGGTTCTGCGCCGCGACCAGCGCCTGGCGGGGCGAGACTTGCGAAGGATCGTAGGCCAGTGGGATGCTGAGCGTGAAGATGCTGCCCTCGCCGGGG
Source organism: Caulobacter sp. 10L414 (assembly GCF_056395525.1). NCBI lineage: Bacteria > Pseudomonadati > Pseudomonadota > Alphaproteobacteria > Caulobacterales > Caulobacteraceae > Caulobacter > Caulobacter sp. 10L414. The sequence continues at coordinate 56,832 of NZ_JBFTJR010000005.1, read as the reverse complement.
CTGCTCTCCAGGGTGATGGCGCCGCCAAGCAGGCGCGCCAGTTCGCGCGAGATGGAAAGGCCCAGACCGGTGCCGCCATAGCGCCGGCTGATAGTGCCGTCGGCCTGCCGGAAAGCCTCGAAAATGCTCTCCTGGTGTTCGGGCGGGACGCCGATGCCGGTGTCCTCGACCCTGAATGACAGTCCGCCCGCCAGATTGGGCGCTATGGCCAGACGCACGCCGCCCGTCTGGGTGAACTTGAAGGCGTTCGAGAGCAGGTTCTTGAGGATCTGCTCCAGGCGCTGGCGGTCGGTATGGATCGTATGCGGCGTCTGCGGGGAGAGATCGATCTCAAAGCCCAGTCCGCGATCTTCAGCCATGGGTTGGAAGAGTCCGCTCAGATCCGAGCTCAGGCGCTGGAGGGGCAGGGACTCGGCCAACACCTCGACGTGGCCCGCCTCGATCTTGGACAGATCGAGAATGTCATTGATCAGCACCAAGAGATCATTTCCCGAGGAAACGATGGTCTGAGCAAAACCGACCTGCTTTTCCGTCAGATTGCCGTCCGGGTTGTCTTTCAAGAGGCCCGAGAGGATGAGCATGGAATTGAGCGGCGTGCGCAGTTCATGGCTCATATTGGCCAGGAAATCAGATTTGTACTGGCTGGCGCGTTCGAGCTCACGCGCCTTGAGCGTGATCTCCTCGCTGGTGCGCTCCAGGGCATCCTTCTGGTGTTCCAGGGTTTGGGCCTGTTCCTCCAGTTGGCTGTTGGTCTGCTCGAGCTCGACCTGCTGCTGTTCCAGGCGCACCTGGCTTTCCTTCAGCGCCCGGCTCTGCTCTTCCAGCTCCTCGTTGGAGACGCGAAGCTCCTCGCTCTGGACCTGCAGTTCCTCCGACTGTCTCTGGGTCTCCTCCAGGGCGTTCTGAAGCTCTGCGCGGTAGCGGGCCGAACGCAGGGCGATGCCGATCGAGGCGGCCGCCTGATCGAGCAGATGAAGCACCCGTTCGTCGACCGGATGCAGGAAGCCCAGCTCGAGGACGGCGTTCACCGTCTCGTCGGCATGGGTCGGAATCAGCACGAGGTGGCGCGGCTTGTCGTGGCCGAGCGCCGAACCGATCGTCATGTAGCCGTCAGGGACGTCGCGAACGATCGTCGAGCGGCCCTCGGCGGCGACCTTGCCGAGCAGACCTTCCTTGAGGTCGAACCGCAGCGGAGAATGAGCGTCTGCTGGAAGGCCCAGTGCGGCGGCGCGGTAGAAAGACCCGTTCTCACCCTTGAACAGCGCCCCGGCCTGGAAGCCRAGATAGTCAGACAGAAACGCGAGTATGGCCTCAGACAAGCCTTCGACCGACTTGTCGCCCATCATCGCCTCGGAAAGGCCCACCTGGCCGGACTGGAGCCAGTCTTCGCGCGCGCGGGCCGATGCGGCCCGGCGCACCAGGACGAAGACGGCGATGGTCAGGATCGCGCCCAGCAGTCCCGAAAGCACACCGCTCGCCGTCGCCGTGCGATAGGCCTGGTCCATCTCGGCCAGGCGCAGGTCGCGCAGTCGGTCCTCCTCGCGCCGCATGACGTCGAGCTGGCTGCGTATGGCGTCCATCTCCGTCTTGCCGCGATCGGTGGCCACGACCGCCAGGGCGGCCTGGGCGTTCACCCGGCGTAGTTTGATCGTCTCGTCCAGTTCGGCGAGCTTGGCGTCGATGTGCCGCTCCAGCTGGCGAATATTGGCCTGCTGGACGGGGTTGTCGGTGGTCAGCGAGCTGGCCGCCTCGATGCGCGAGGCGGCGGCCGTGACCGCGTTCTGGTAAGGTTCCAGATAGCGGTCGTTGCCGGTCAGGAGATAGCCGCGTTGCCCGGTTTCGGCGTCCTGCGCGGTCGACAGCAGATCATCCAGCGCGATCAGCACCTGATGCGAGTGCAGGATCATCTGGTTGTTGTTGCGCAGCACCTGAATGTTCCGGAAGGCGATCGACCCGCTGATCAGGAAGAAGGCCAACACCAGGACCAAGCCGAGCGTCGTCCAAAGATCGACGTCGGCCCGTGATCCGGCGCGACGATAAGTGTTGTGGGGCATCGAACTCAAACGCCAGGCGCGCCAACGGCGGGCGGGATGGAAAACGGGGAGAGGAAAGGCGCATGGGCGCGCTGGAAAACCGCGGCCGGCTGGCGTCTACGACGATCGTGCGAAATTCATCTTTTTCCCCGGCCGAACGCTGGCGTGCAAATGCGATGCTAAGGCAAAGGTTCCCATCGCGCGGGTGAAATAAAATGGTCGCGAACGCGCTTGTCTTATTGGAGCCGGTGAGGAAGGCGAACGTCTCACGAGTTCTCGCAACCTGGCCGCATTGAACAACGCCCGGCGCGTTGCGAGCTCGGGTTGGACGGCGGCGTGCGGGCTTGAAGTTCTGCAAGAGCGCCTCAACCGCCGGGTCCTGTGATGAAATGGGCGCCTGCCGCAGGAGATATGGGCTCCAGCGACAACGTGCATTCGCCGGAGCCCAGTACAGACGACAAGGGTCGCTCCTTGCGGATTGGCCGTGGTCTCTGCGGACACCGCCCCGAAGGGGGAACAGGGCGGCGGTGGGTCAAAGGGGATTTGACGTGGATTAAAACCCCGAAAGGTAGCGCTTGTTCCCGGTTGGTCGTGCTTTTCGTGTCCGAGCGTTTTGAGCCTGGCCGAGCGCGATCGGGTCAGCGCCATCGTCGGATGGATCGGACCTTGGGAGAAGATCTTCACCACCCGCCGGTGAGCGGCGATAACCGCTCGGCGCCTACTGTTTCCACCACCGCGGCGGCGCGGCAGGTCGCCTAATTGCACGTCGACGAGCTCGGTATCGGCGAGGCCATGACAGGACGGCGACGGTGCGGCTTGCGATCGATAGGTCCGACCGGCGCGCGCGTCTGGGGGCTGACACTGTCGTCGCGCGTTACGGTTGAATGGCTGAACAGATTGCTCTTTCCGGCAGTTGCGCCTGCGGCGCCGTCCGGCTTTCCGCGCTTGGCGCGCCGCTCCGCGCCGGCCTCTGCCATTGCATGACCTGCCGCAAGGCTCACGCATCGGCGTTCAACCCTTTTGTCGTGTTCGCCCCAAGCCAAGTGACCATCGAGGGTGATGTTGCCGGCTGGTCGAGTTCGCCCGGCTATGTCCGCTACTTCTGCCCACGCTGCGGTTCCAGAGTCTTCGCCGAGAACGCCGGGGCGGACGAAACGCGCGAGTACGAAGTATCCCTTGGCAGCTTCGACCAGGCCGGCGCCTTTGCTCCGCAGTACGAGAGCTGGATCAGGCATCGGGAGCCTTGGCTGGAGCCGCTGGGGGTGCCGCAGTTTGAGGCCGGCAGGCAGGAAGACTGAACGATCGCCGCCGCCCCGGCGCGCGCGCTTCGGACGGGTTGCGCATGAGCGTGCGGGAAGGGCTAGGTTGAGGCGAGCGCCTTGCCGACCAGGTCGCGGGCCTCGGTCTGCACGGCCTTCAGGTGATCGGGGCCCAGGAACGATTCCGCATAGATCTTGTAGACGTCCTCGGTGCCGGAGGGGCGGGCGGCGAACCAGGCGTTGCCGGTGGTGACCTTGAGGCCCCCGATCGCCTCTCCGTTGCCCGGCGCAGCGGTCAGGATGCTGGTGATCGTCTCGTCGGCCAGGACCTTGGCCGATACGTCCGAGGGGCTGAGCGCGGCCAGGCGGGCCTTTTGCCGACGATCGGCCGGGGCGTCGATGCGGGCGTAGGAGGGCGCTCCGTACTGCTCGGCCAGGCCGGCATAGAGCTGGCTGGCGCTCTTGCCCGCGACGGCCTGGATTTCCGCCGCCAGCAGCGACAGCAGGATGCCGTCCTTGTCGGTCGTCCAGACCGAGCCGTCCTTGCGCAGGAACGCCGCGCCGGCCGACTCCTCGCCGCCGAACCCGACCGATCCGTCCAGCAGGCCCGGAACGAAGTGTTTGAACCCGACCGGTGTCTCCAGAAGGCGGCGGCCGAGGCCCGCCACGACCCGGTCGATCATCGAGGAGGACACCAGGGTCTTTCCGACGGCGACGTTCTGGCCCCACTGCGGACGGTGGGCGAAGAGATAGGCGATGGCGACCGCCAGATAGTGGTTGGGGTTCATCAGGCCGCCGTCCGGCGTGACGATGCCGTGGCGGTCGGCGTCGGCGTCGTTGCCGACGGCGACGTCGAAGGGCGTCTGGCCCTTCATCATCTCGATCAAATTGGCCATGGCGCAGGGCGACGAGCAGTCCATGCGGATCTTGCCGTCGCTGTCGAGCGGCATGAACGCCCACTGCGGATCGACCTTGTCGTTGACCACGGTCAGGTCCAGCCGATGGCGTTCGCCGATCTCGCCCCAGTAGGCGACGCTCGCCCCGCCCAGGGGATCGGCGCCGATCCTCACGCCGGCCGAGCGGATGGCGTCCAGGTCGAGGACGGAGGGCAGGTCGTCGATGTAGCGGCCGAGGAAGTCATGGGCCTTGGCCGCGGCCCTGGCGCGCTCGAACGGAACGCGACGGACGGCGCGCAGCCCGCCTTGGAGCAGTTGGTTGGCCCGGGCGGCGACGGCCGAGGTGATCTCGCCGCCGGCGGGACCACCGGACGGCGGGTTGTACTTGATGCCGCCGTCGCGCGGCGGGTTGTGCGACGGGGTCAACAGAATGCCGTCGGCCTGGCCGGGGTGGGCGCGGTTATGGGTCAGGATGGCGTGGGACACGGCCGGAGTCGGCGTGAAGCCGTCTGCCGCGTCGACCAGGGCCTCGACGCCGTTGCCGACCAGCACCTCGAGGACCGTGCGCCAGGCCGGCTCGGAGAGGGCGTGGGTGTCGCGGCCGACGAACACCGGCCCGGTGATCCCGTGAGCGGCGCGATGCTCGACGATGGCCTGGGTGATCGCCAGGACGTGGCCTTCGTTGAACGCGCCGTCGGCGCTGGAGCCGCGGTGTCCCGAGGTGCCGAAGGCGACCCGCTGGCCGACGTCGCTCATGTCCGGCTGCCGATCGGCGTAGGCGCGGACCAGGGGGTCTACGTCGGTCAGGTCCTCGGCGCGCGCGCGGCGCCCGGCGTATTCGTGCATGGAAGTCCCCGAGAATGACTGGCGGCTAATATGCGCTGGCTTGGGATAGGTTCCTGCAAAGGGCCGTCGACGCTTTGGGATCTGGCGGCGTGAAGTTCGCCGCTCCAATCGGAGGCAGCTGTCGCTGCGGAAGAGGCAGTTAAAGTCTGGCGGAACGTTGTGGCCAAGCTGGCGTTCAGCGACGCGGTCAATGTTTAGACGGGGTCTGCCATTTTCAAGCTCGAGGCCTTCACGCGCCTGGCCAGTCGCGATCTGCCCTGGGCGGTGCGGCTGATCGGCGGCGCTCTAGCGGCGCTTCTGGCGCTCTGGCTGCATACTCTGACCGAGCGGGTCTGGCCCGGCGGAGCGCGCTTTGCGCTTCTCTTCCCTACGATCCTCCTGAGTTGTCTGGTCTTGGGCCGCGTGGGCGGCCTAAGCGCCCTTGCGACCGGACTGGTCGGGGTCTGGACGTTGATGATGCCGAGCCGGGGCGATCTTGCCCATGTCTCGTCAGGCGAACTCTCGGCGCTTTGTCTCTACGCGGCCTCGGGCCTGCTGGTTGTCGTGGTCACGGAGGCCTACAGAGCGATCAGCCGGCAGCTGCTGGCCGAACGTGATGGGGCCGCCCGTCGGAAGGCTGAGGAGGACGCTCGGTTCGTCGAGCTTTTCCGCAATGCGCCGGGCTTGGTGGCGATCTATCGAGGTCATGACCTCGTGGTGGAGTTCGCCAGCGCCGGGCTTGTCGAATTCCTGGGCCGCGGCGAGATACAAGACCGCTCCTATCGTCAGGTCGCGCCTGAAACAGCGCCGGCGCTTTTCGCGCTGATGACCAAGGTCATGGACGATGGCCAGCCCTATGTCGGGCGCCAGATGCGCACGCCCTTCCAAGCCCGTCCGGACGTCCCGCCGGAGGAGCGCTATTTCGACATTCTGCTTCGGCGGATCGAGCCTGCGTCCGATGGCCAGGCGCGGCTCTTCGTCCAGGCGCTCGATGTCACCGAGGCGGTCCTGACCAGCCAGGAGAACCAGAAGGCGGAAGCCCAGCTGCACGCTGTACTGGAGGAGATGCCGGTGGGGGTGGTGCTGCTCTCGCTCGAAACTCGCCAGGTCGTTCTTTACAACCGGGCCGCATCGCTCATCGTCGGCCACGACGTTCTGACCCGCTCGGCGGAACAATTCGGCGTTTATGGCGCCATGCACGCCGACGGCGCCCCGTTTGCTCCTGAGGACTATCCTGCGGCCCGCGCGCTTTCAGGCGAGACGATTGAGAAAGAGGAGCAGCTCTACCGCCGTCCTGATGGACGGATCGTGCGACTATCGGTGGATTGCAAGCGGGTGGCGGATGGAACCGGACGACCTCTGGTTGTCTGCACCTTCACCGACGTCACCGACCTGAGGCAGGCTCTCGACGCCAAGTCTTTGCTGGTCAATGAGCTCAATCATCGCGTCAAGAACACCCTGGCGACGGTTCAGGCCTTGGCGGGACAGACCTTTTGCGGAGATGCAGCCCAGCCTGGGGCAAGAGAGGCGTTCGAGGGCCGACTTTTGGCCCTGTCGCGCGCCCATAATGTCCTCACCCAGGCCGACTGGCGCACCGCCAGCCTGATGCGGATCATACATGAGGCGATCGAACCTTTCGGCGCGGCGCGCTTCGCCGTTGGCGGGGAAGATGTCCAACTGCCGCCGCAGAAGGCGGTCGCTGTTGCGATGGCCTTGCATGAACTCGCCACCAATGCGGTCAAGTATGGTGCTCTGACACGCGAGCAGGGACGCGTGTCCATCGATTGCGAGGACGCTGATGGGCGCACGAGGCTGGAATGGCGCGAGCAGGGCGGGCCGCCCGTCGAAGAGCCCCGGCAGATCGGCTTCGGGATGCGACTGCTGACTCGTGCTCTGGATCGTGACGTGGACGGCGGCATAGACGTCACCTTCGCTCCTGCGGGCGTGACGTGCGTCATCAGGGGTCTATGAGCGCTAGGATGGTATGAAATCCGTTCTCGCCGACGTCGGCCTCCACGCAACCCGGCCCGCCGCGCGCGCGGTTTCTTTCGCCGCGAGGGAAGCTAGTCGGCGCGTTCGGGATTGTCTTCTTTATGACAAAGGAGGACGCCGATGACCAAACAGTATCAGGCCAGGCCAGAAGGGCAACAGCCGCCGGCGACGCAGCCAGGCGGCCTGGAGGCGCCGCCGCATCCGGCTCTTGATCCAAACCAGAAGACGGACGCCACCCACGACCCTACGGCCGGAGATCCAGGCAATGGGGCCGATTAGGCCAGCGCTTTCCTAACTCACGACCCGAAGCGGCGGCACGCGGTAGGCGGGAACGAGCGCCATGGGTTCAGCCTGACCTCCGTCGGCCGCGAGCCAGCGCGCCAGCCGGCGTAGCGCCACCGGGGCAAGGAGCGTCAGGCCGTCCTTGCTGGCGACGATGTGAGGGGTCTCGTCGGGCCGAACGTCCACTTCGATATCGAGCGCGCGGACCGCTCCGGTCCCAAGCCGCTCGATGCTCGTGGGACCCAGACGCTCGGCGCGATCCAGCACCAGACAAAGAGGGGCGTAGCCGGCGCCGCGTAGCGCGGCGAGCGCCAGATAGAGCTTCTCTTCATAGTCGATTTCGAACTTGGCCATGGCGCCCCTCCCCAGAAGCCAGGCCATGGACGCGCCGAATGTGGGTCCTGTCAACATGACGCGGGCGCGACCAAGGGTCTCATTCGATCGCCCACCAGAACGGCGAACCGTTGGTGAGGCGCGAGATCTGTCGGCCGTCCGGCAGGGCGGCGTCGCGCCACCAGCTCTCATCCACCACCGGCGCGTTGCGAGCGATGCAGGCGTCGGCGCAGCCTATAGCCGCAACGACAAGCAGACGGCGCTCGCCGGCGGTGCGCTCGAAAACCACGGCGTTATCGGAGACGGGGCGCTTGATCTCCAGCGGCGAGATGGCCGCTGCGAACAGATCCGGATGGTCGCGCCGGGCCTTCAGCAGGTCCCGAATGAGCGCTTGTTTGGTCTCGCCCGCGCGCCAGTCTCCACCGCCTTCATGATCGAGCATCGCGTGACGCCGGTCGTAATCGACAGGTCGGCGATTGTCGGGGTCGACGAGACTGAAATCCCAGAACTCGGTTCCCTGGTAGAAGTCGGGTACGCCCGCCAAGGTGAGTTTCAGGCCGGTCTGGACGAGACTGTTGGCGGCGCCGGCGGGCGCGATCTGGTTGACGAAGAGGTGAGCGTCCTGCCGGAAGGCGCTGTTGCCTTCGACCAGCAGCCGGCGAAGATAGCTTTTGCTGGCGGCCTCATAGGTCTCATCCTGCACCGTCCACGATGTCCGCAGCTTGGCCTCGCGCAGCGCCTTTCGCTGCCAGCCGCCCAGACGCTCGGCGAAGGCGGCCATCGCCTTTGCGTCCGCCGGCTCGAGGTCCAGCGGCCAGGCGCCGACGATCATCTGGTGCAGCATGTGCGCATCGCCCGGATCGACGCCTTCAAGCGGCGTCAGCGACAGCCAGGCCCTTGCCCGCTGCGCCCACAGCGCGGAAATCTCGCTGAGCACCGCCAGCCGGGCGCGCACGTCCTCCCCCCGCTTGTGATCGTGCGTCGCCGTCGCCAGCATACTGGATGGGAACGCCGCTCCCCTCTGTGTCGCCTGCCGTAGAAACAGCGCCGGAGACATCGAGAGCCGGGCCGGATCAAAGCCGACATCGTTGCGCGAGAGCAGCCGGCCGTAGCGATAGAAGGCGGTGTCCTCTACGGCTTTCGCGGCCACGGGCGCCGAGAGCTGCTCGAGGCGCCGGATGGCATCGATCCGAAGGTCGGCGGGAACCTCGCCTTCGCCGCGGAGCCAGGCGGCGATCTGATCCAGGGCCAGGCTCGACGCCGGCTGCGCCGCCTTGGCGCTCGCCAGGGCCTTTAGGGGCGGCTGTCGGGTGTCGGCGGCGTAGGTGCGGTAGTTTCTTGAGGCCTCGACCAAGCTCGCCAGAGCCCGGCGGAGGGCGGGAAGGGGCAGGTCCCTTGTCGCGACGTCCCAGCGCGCCAGCCGGTAGAAGGCCATGGCCGCCGCGTCCAACTGGCCGGCAAATCCGCCTGAGAGGATTTCGCGTCTGGCGTCGAGCTCCTCGGCCTCGAAATCGGCCGGACGTCCGCTTATCTGTCGCCAAAGACTGGCCAGTGGAGCAGCGCCCTGGGGATCGTGTTGCAGCGCCGAGAGATCGTTCATGACCTCGTAGCCGGTGGTTCCGTCCACGCCCCAGTCGGCGGCCAGGCGCTCGTCCGCGCCAAGAATCTTTTCGACCACCAGCCAGGCCTTGCGCGCCGGATCAGCCGTGATCAGCGCCTCGCGCAGTCGCCGGCAGTAGGCCGGCGGATCGGCCAGGCCGTCGACATGGTCCACCCGCAGACCGTCGATCAGGCCTTCGCGATAGAGGCGCAGAGGCAGGGCGTGCACCGCCTCGAAGACGACCGGATCTTCGATACGCAGCCCGGCCAACTCAGTGATGTCGAAGAAACGCCGCCAGTTGATCGCGTCGCCAGCCGTCCGCCACCAGGCCAGGCGGTAGTGCTGACGCTCCAAAAGGTCGTGCAACCGCGCCAGTCCATTCTCGGTTCCTGGATCATAGGCGGCGGCCAGGCGGAAAGGATCGACGTCCTCTATCCGCGAGGCGTCTGCGGCCGCGAGAACCTCGGCGTAGTCGCAGCGGCGCAGCGGGAAGCGGTGGGCGCCATGAGCCAGGACGGAGAGGCGGTCGGGCTCGATGTCCAGTTGGATGGCGCCCGCGGCGAGAGCCTCGGCGTAGGGGGCCCCGAGGAACGGAGCGAGCAGCTTTCCTGCCAGGTCGGGATCGGCTGGCGCCCAGTCGATGTCGAACATCCGGGCGAAGGGGCTGGCCGGGCCGTTCTCCAGGACATCCAGCCACCATGCGTTGTCGCCGCAGCCAACAGCCAGATGATTGGGCACTATGTCGAGGACGACGCCCAGGCCCTGGGCCCGCAGCGCCTCGACCATGTCGCGAAAGCCCTGTTCACCGCCTAGTGCTGGATTGATCTCAAGGGGATCCACCACGTCGTAGCCATGGGCGGAGCCTGCCCGGGCTGTGGCGATCGGCGAGGCATAGACATGGCTCACCCCCAGTCTGGCCCAGTAAGGCGCCAAAGCCGCCGCGTTTGAGAAGGTGAAGCCGGCGTGGAACTGCACGCGATAGGTCGCTGAGGGGATCATCTGGGTCTCTGGGCGTTCAGGCGGGCGATCCGGCTGGCGACGACGGGAGCGGCCAGGAGCGCCTCGCTCGCCACCGGCAGTCGCCGGCGCCAGTTGGGATGAACATCGACGACGCCGGGCAGGTTGGGCTGCTCTTCCAGGCCCAACAGATCCTCGATCGGGATCAGCGCCAACTCGCAGGCGGTCGCGCCGACCACCGCCATCGCGGCTTCGACGGCGGGATCAGGGTTGTGCGGCGAGGGAACGGGACCTTGCGCCTGGTCGGATTGCGAGGCCATGTTCCAAAGCGCGGCCCGGTCGTCAGCGCGCTCGCCACGCTCGGCCTGTCGGTCGCCGGGCGCATTCAGGCGCTCGCGCCACTCGATGTCGCGTCCGCGCCACCAGCCGGCGACCGGCGGCAGGTCATGGGTGCTGGTCATGGCCACGGCGCGCCGGTCCCAGTTTTCAGGTGGAATGAAGGCGCCGCTTTCCTCCCGCTCGAAAGGCAAGACCCGCATGCCCAGCAGCCCATGCTCGTCGAGGGCTTCGCGCAGACCTGGCGGCACGACGCCCAGATCCTCGCCGATGATCACCGCTCCGGCCCGGCGCGACTCCAGGGCGATGAGCGCCAGCAGATCATCGATGGGATAGCGTAGATAGGCGCCCTGGTCGGGGGATGCTCCATCCGGGATCACCCACAGCCGCCCCAAGCCCAGGGCGTGGTCGATACGGACCCCGCCGGCGTGCCGCAACGCCGTGCGCAAGGTGTCGAGGAAGGGTTGGTAGCCGGCGGCTCGAAGGGCGTCGGGAGCAAAGCTGGTCAAACCCCAGCCTTGTCCGGCGGCCTGAAAGGCGTCAGGCGGCGCGCCCAGGGTCAGGCCGAGCATCAACTCCTGGGGCCGTCTCCAAGCGTGCGAGCCGCCGGGGTCGAGGCCGACGGCGAGGTCCGAGACCAGTCCTATGCCCATGCCGGCGCCTTTGGCCGAGGCCTGAGCCTGCTGCAGGCCAAGGTCCGCCAGCCATTGTGCGAACAGAAAAAAGCCCACCCGGTCGCCAAGGCCAAGCTGCTCCACGACGGCCTCGGCGTGGGCGACGTCCTTGTACGCCTCGGGCCAGCGGCGCCAGCCGCCCGCGCCGAAGATATGCGCCAGGCGCTCGTCGAGCGCCTCGAAGATCGCGTGGCGGCGAAGTTCCGGGCCTCCAACCGCGACAAAGTCCGTAAACCGCTGCTCGCCGGCGAAGGCGTGATAGGCTGCGTTCAGCCTGGCGAGCTTGGCGGCCGCCGCCTGCGGCCAATCGATCAACTCCGGCCCGCCCCGAGGAGCCGGGGCCGCGCCGAGGGCTGCGGGATCTGCATAGAGAATATTGAGGTGGTCGCGACTCGACGGTGAGTAGGGACTGCAGCGCTGTGGCGCGCTCGGAAAGAGCGCATTGGTCGGGCTGATCGCCAGGGCGTCGGCGCCGGCTTGGCCGGCCGAGCGGGCGATGAGGGCCAGGGCGCTGAAGTCGCCGAAGTTCCCATGCTCACGTAAGCCGTAGAGTTGGGTGGTCAGTCCCCACGCATCGCGGCCCAACAGATCGCGTGGCGTCAGGCAGCGGGGAGGGCAGACCGCCAGCTCCAGCGCGCGGTCGTCCAGCTCAACGCGATGATACCCCGGTTCGGAGACGCTCAGGGTCAGACCATCGGCGTCTGAGGCGGCGTCCCGGGTGCGTCCATCCTCGAGGATAACACGACCCCGGCGGGCGCCTGCAAACCTGACCGGCCTATCGACCCGCCCGATCAGCAGCTTCGGGGACGATCGTTCTCGAATGGCCGCCAGGGCGTGACTGGGCGAGGCGATATCGTGGCCGAGCGCAACCAGCACCGCGCGAATGGTGTCCAGTTCGACCCGACGGTCGCGGCCGTTGAAATCGGTCCATTCGACCAGCACGCCCGCCGCGTCCGCCAGCGCCAACAGCGCGGTGTCGCTCATGGCTCTTGCGCCAGCCAGGCGGCGAATGAAGCCGGCGGTAGCTGGCCGTTCAGCGGCTGATCGCCCACCACGACGAGTGGAGGTCCAGCCGGGGCGGGCCGGAGTGGGACGGCGACCTCGCCGAGATTGACGGCCACCGTGTAGGTCTTGCTTCCCAGGCGCCAGGCGGCTTGCACGGACTTGGCGCCAATCGCCCGGGCGCCAAGGCTGCCTGCGCCGTCGATGTGGGGCGCCAGATTATCGCGCCGTAGGCGCAGCAGGGTTGCGATCAGTTGACGCCAGCTTTCGGCGTCCGGGCCCGGCGATGGACGCGAGGCCTCGAAGGTGGGGGCGGCGTTGGGGTCTGGAATGGCCGCTCTGGCCTGCGGATCAGCGAAGGCTGGAAACTTGGCGAATTCGCGCCGACGGCCCTCGCGCACGGCGTCGGCCAGATCGTCGTGGAAGTCGGTGAAGAACAGGAACGGGGTTTCCGAGCCGCTCTCCTCGCCCATGAACAGCATGGGGATTTGCGGCGACATCAAAAGGAGCGCCATAGCCGCCCTCAGGCGGTCGGGAGCAACCAGCGTCGTCAGCCGCTCGCCGAGCGCCCGGTTGCCGACCTGGTCGTGGTTCTGCAGAAAATTGACGAAGGCGGTCGGCGGCAGGTGCCGGCTGGGCGCGCCCCGCGGCCTGCCGTCGTGATTGGGCGAACCCTCGCCCTGGTAGATGAATCCTTCCGCCAGGCTGCGAGCCAGACGCTCGGCGGGCCGATCGGCGAAGTCCTGGTAGTAGCTGCTGGTCTCGTCCGTCAGCAGAACGTGCATCACGTTGTGGAAATCATCGTTCCACTGAGCGTCATAGCCGCCCGACAAACGGTCAGGGTCGTTGCCCTCATTCTCCAGTACGAGATGGATGTGGCGGTCTGGACAACGGGCGCGCACCTCTGCGGCGAGCCTGTCCAGAAAGTGGTTGTCTGCGATCGCGTGCACGGCGTCGAAGCGCAACCCATCGAAACGGAAGATCTCCAGCCAATAGAGGGCGTTTTCGATGAAGAACCGCGCCACGGGTTCCTCGCCAAAAGCGATGGCCGGTCCCCACGGGGTGTGACGCGCCTCGTCGAAAAAGGGCTTTGCGTAGGCCGGCAGATAGTTACCGTCCGGGCCAAAGTGGTTGTAGACCACGTCGAGCAGCACCATCATCCCCAGGCCGTGGGCCGCATCGACCAGGGCCTTCAGGTCGTCCGGCGAGCCATAGGCGCCGGCGGGGGCGTAGGGCAGGACGCCGTCATAGCCCCAGTTGCGCGACCCCGAGAAGCTGTTCACCGGCATCAGTTGCAGCGCCGTGATCCCCAGGGCCGAAAGCGCGGGCAGCCGGTCGGTTACACCGGCGAAACCGCCCAGCAGGCCGGGGTGAACTTCATAGATCACTGCGTCCGACCAGGCCCGGCCAAGCCACTCGGGATTGCGCCACGCATATCCTTCAGGGCTGACCAGGACGCTCCAGCCGTGCACGTCGTCGGCCTGGGCGCGAGCCGCCGGATCAGGCACGACGAGGTCGTTGTTGATCCGAAACCGGTACTTCTGCCCGTCGGCAGCTTCAGTCTCGTAGTCGAACCAGCCATCAGCCAGCCGGTTCATGACGAAGACGCCTTGTCCGTCGAGGTCCACGGCGACGCGCGCCTGCCCCGGCGCCCAGAGGCGCAAGCGGACACGCCCATCGCCAAGCCAGGCGGGTCCGTGGTTCATCGTGCTTCTCCGACCCCGCGCAGAATGACCGCCGCACCGCCGGGTAGGTCGAGCATCTCGCCGACAGGGGCGGGCTCGGCGTTAGGGTCGGCGCTGTCGATGAGCCGCTCGAAAGTCAAACCTTCAGTCGGAAGCGCGAAGGTGAGGGCTTCGTCAGCGCCGTTCATCGCCAGGGCGATCAGTTCCAGCGATCCGTCGGCAAGTCGGCGGGCGCGGCGCATCAGGAGGGCGCGGCCGTCCGGATTGCGCCAGTCGTCTTCCGACAATGGCTGGCCGCGCTCATCGAACCATTCGATGTCGAGAACGCCGGGCGCGGCTTCGTCCTGGCCGTAGAGGAAGGAGCCGGACCGCAGCAGAGGGTGGGCCTTGCGAAGCGCGATAAGCTTGGCGGTGAAGTCGATCAACGCCTGACCGGACTGGTTGGCCGCCTGACCCCAGTCAAACCAGCTGATCTCGTTGTCCTGGCAGTAGGCGTTGTTGTTGCCGTTCTGGGTGCGGCCAAACTCGTCGCCGCCCAGCAACATGGGAGTGCCGAGCGAGGCCATCAGCGTCGTCAGCATCGAGCGGCGCACTCGATCGCGCTGGTTCTGAATGGTCGGATCGTCGGTCGAACCTTCGGCGCCCCAGCCGCGCGAATAGTTCTCGCTGTGCCCGTCCTGGCCGTTCTCGCCGTTGGCCTCGTTGTGCCGGCCATCGTAGCTCACCACGTCGTTGAGGGTCATGCCATCATGTGCGGTCAGCATGTTGATGCTGGCCCAGGGCCGGCGGGCGCGTCGATCGAAAAGGTCGCCCGAGCCCGAGAGCCGCGCGGCTAGATCCGGCCGTTGGCCCGCGTCGCCGCGCCAGAAGCGGCGGGTGGTGTCGCGGAACTTGTCGTTCCATTCGGCGAAGCTTGGTGGATGGTGGCCCAGTTGGTAGCCGCCCGGACCGATGTCCCATGGCTCGGAGATGAGCTTCAACCGGCCCAGCACAGGATCCTGGCGCAGGACGTCGAAGAAGGCGGCCCCAGGCGAAAACCCCGCGTCGCCCTCGCGGCCAAGCGTCACGCCCAGATCGAAACGGAAGCCGTCGACACGGAAGGACTGGGCCCAGTAGCGCAGCGAATCCGCCACCATCTGGATGACCCGGGCCGAGGCCATGTTCAGCGAATTGCCGGTGCCGGTGTCGTTGATGCAGTGGCGCGGGTTGTCGGCGACCAAACGGTAGTAGGTAGCGTTGTCGAGGCCGCGCAAGGACAGGGTCGGACCCATCTCGCTGCCTTCGGCGGTGTGGTTGTAGACGACGTCGAGAATAACCTCGATGCCGCTGGCGTGCAGGCGTCGCACGGCCAGGCGGAACTCATCGTGGCTGCCGCTGGCCAGATAACGCGCCTCAGGCGCGAAGAAGGCCAGGGTGTTGTAGCCCCAGTAATTGGAGAGACCGCGCTCCTGCAGGAAGCGATCCTGGGTGAAGGCGTGGACCGGCATAAGTTCCAGCGCCGTGACGCCCAGACGCTTGAGGTGGTCGATGACCTTGGGGTGGGAGAGGGCCGCGAAGGTGCCGCGATCCTTGGGGCCGACCTCTTCGAGCAGGGCGGTCAGGCCCTTGACGTGCGCCTCGTAGATCACCGTCTCCGACCAGGGCGTGTTGGGACGACGATCGCCTTCCCAGTCGAAGGCGTCGGCGGTGACGACCGACTTGGGCATGGCCGGAGCGCTGTCGCGGCGATCAAAGGAGAGGTCCGCGCGCGGCGAGCCGACATGATAGCCGTGCAGGGCGTCGGTCCAGCGAAGCTGGCCGGCCAGGCGGCGGGCATAGGGGTCCAGCAACAGCTTGTTGGGGTTGAACCGGTGACCCTGTTCAGGCGCGTAAGGGCCATAGGCTCGAAAGCCGTAGAGCTGGCCGGGTCGAGCATGCGGCAGGTAGCCGTGCCACACCTCGTCGGTGCACTCGGGCAGGGGATAGCGCGCCAGTTCCTTGCGGCCAGACGGGTCGAAAAGACAAAGATCAATGCGCTCGGCATTGGCTGAGAACACTGCGAAGTTGACGCCAAGACCATCGAAGGTCGCGCCCAGAGGATAGGGCGAACCGGCTTCGAGACGTTCGGGCAAGGGGGTCAAGCGCTAGGTCCTTCATAACGGAGATAGACAGCAGCCAGCGGCGGCAGGGTCAGGTCGATGGCCGGCCCGTCGGGATAGGTGACGGCGCTCACCCCGCCTTGGTTGCCAAGGCCGCTCCCGCCGTAGGCGTAAGCATCGGTGTTGAGGATCTCGGCCCAGCGACCTTCCAGCGGGACGCGCACCCGCCGCTGCATTCGGGGCTCGGGGGTCATGTTGACGGCTACGACAACGGTCGCGCCACCATGAAAGGAGCGGCGCTCGAAGATGAAAACGCCGTCGCGATCGTGGTTCTCGGCGATCCAGCCAAAACCGCGCGCATCCGCGTCGGTGTGATGCAGGGCGCCTTCCTGGCGATAGACCCGGTTGAGGTCGCCGACCAGACGCTGCAGCCCGGCGTGTTCGTGCGTTTCGAGCAAGGACCAATCGAGCTCGCCGTCGTGGTCCCATTCGCGCCGCTGGCCGATCTCTCCGCCCATGAACAGCAGCTTCTTGCCAGGATGGGCCCACATCAGCGCCAGGAGCGCGCGCAGGTTGGCGAACTGGCGCCAGCGGTCGCCGGGCATTTTCGACAGCAGCGAGCCCTTGCCGTGGACGACCTCGTCATGGCTCAGCGGCAGGACGAACCGTTCGGAGAAGGCGTAGGTCAGGCCAAAGCTCAGATCTCCGCCATGCCAGCCGCGATGGACGGGATCGCGGTGCATGTAGCGCAGGGTGTCGTTCATCCACCCCATGTTCCATTTGTAGGAGAAGCCAAGACCGCCTTGATCGACCGGCGTGGTCACCCCCGGCCAGGCCGTGGACTCTTCGGCGATGGTGATGGCGCTTGGAAAGTGCTCCCCGATCGCGGCGTTCAGCCGGCGTAGGAAGGCGATGGATTCCAGGTTCTCGCGGCCGCCATGCACGTTGGGCGTCCATTCACCGGCCTTGCGGCTGTAGTCGCGGTAGAGCATCGAGGCGACGGCGTCGACACGCAGGCCGTCGATATGGAAGCGATCCAGCCAGTAGAGGGCCGAAGCCACCAGGAAGCCGGCCACCTCTTCTCGGCCGAGATTGTAGATCAGCGTGTTCCAATCTGGATGGAAGCCCTCGCGCGGATCGGCATGCTCATAGAGCGCCGTGCCGTCGAAGCGCTCCAACCCGTGGGCGTCAGCGGGAAAATGGGCCGGGACCCAGTCGAGGATGACGCCCAGGCCGGCCTGGTGGCAACGATCGACGAAGCGAGCGAGCGCCTCGGGAGCGCCATAGCGGGCGGAAGGCGCGAACTGGCCGAGCGGCTGATAACCCCAGGAGCCTCCGAACGGGTGCTCCATGATCGGCATCAGCTGGACATGGGTGAAGCCAAGGCCGGCGACGTATGGGATCAAGTGGTCGGCCAGGTCGTCCCAGTCGTGACAGTCGCGACCATCCCAGGGGCGGCGCCAGGATCCGACATGCACCTCGTAGATCGAGATCGCCGCGCCGGCGTGGTGGCGCTCGGCGCGACCGGCCATCCAGTCGTCGTCCGCCCAGGGATGGTCAAGGCGGGGCGCGACGAGGGAGGCGGTGGCCGGCGGCGTCTCGCTGGCCCTGGCGAGGGGATCGGCCTTGCGACGCACGACCCCATCGGCGCCTTCGATGTCGAACTTGTAGCGCGCGCCGGCGGCGAGGCGCGGGATGAAGATTTCCCACACGCCGGCCTCGTGACGCAGGCGCATGGGATGACGTTGGCCGTCCCAGCTGTTGAAGTCGCCGACCAGGCTCACCCGCCGTGCGTTGGGCGCCCAGACGCTGAACGCCACGCCGTCGACACCTTCGAGCGCGCGCGGGACCGCGCCGAGCCGCTCGGTCATCCCCATCGCCTCGCCCCGCAAGATGGCGGTCAGATCGGGCTCTGAGAGAACAGGACCAAAGCCGTAGACGTCTTCGGTTTCGTAAGCACCCTGGGGCCAGAGCACTCGCAGGGCATAGCTCGTCTTGGGCTTGATCTCGCCGGTGAAGAGACCCGGGGACACCTCCTGAAGACGCCCAAGGCGTCTTCGGCTCTTGGGTGAGATCAGCTCTACGCCCACAGCGCCAGGCTGGAAGGTTCGCACGACGCCTTCGTGGCGTCCAAGATAACCAAACGGATCGGACGCCCACGACCCCGCACTCACCGACCCCACCCGCCGTCTCCAAATTGCTGCGAGTGCACAACGATCAGGCGCTCAATCTGTGCCTGGAGCGATCAAAAAATATTCCCGGAACCCTTGGCCACGCCCGTTGTTTCGGGGACATCTCAAGGAGTAGCGGCGATGGCGTTCGGGGCGTGGCAGAGCTTATTGTGCGGTAGCGAAGAGTCGCCTCCGACCGTGTTCGGCGCCGGCCGATGAGCGCCCCCCGCATCCTATCGGTCGCCGCCGAGATATTTCCGTTGGTCAAGACCGGCGGCCTGGCCGACGTGGTCGGGGCTTTGCCGCTGGCTCTAGCCCGGGAGGGCGTCAGGGTCGTCACCCTGGTGCCCGGCTATCCGGCCGTGAAAGCCGCGCTGGAAGCGCCCAGCGTGGTGCACCGTTTCGCCGGCCTCATGGGCGGACCGGCGCGGTTGCTGCGGGGACGGGCAGGGGCCTTGGACCTCCTGGTGATCGACGCTCCCCACCTCTACGACCGGCCCGGTAATCCCTATCTACAGGCGCCTGGTGTCGAATGGCCCGACAATGGCCCGCGCTTTGCGGCGCTGGCCAAAGTCGCCGCCGAAATCGGCCTGGGACTCCTGGCTGACTACCGCCCCGATGTGATCCAGGCTCACGACTGGCACGCCGGCCTGACGCCTGCCTATCTCCACTACGCTCAGAAAGAACGCCGGCTCCGGGCGCCGCCGGTCGTCCTATCAATCCACAATCTGGCCTTTCAGGGACTGTTCCCGGCAAGCCTGCGGGTCAAGCTTGGGTTGCCGGCGGAGGCCATGGCCATCGACGGCGTCGAGTACTGGGGCGACATCGGCTTTCTCAAGGCCGGCATCCAGTTCGCCGATCAGGTCACCACGGTCTCCCCAAGCTACGCGGCGGAAATCACGACCGAAAAGGGCGGCATGGGCTTGGGCGGGCTCTTGAAGGCCCGCGCCAGGTCGCTGATCGGCATCCTCAATGGCATCGACGCCGAGGTCTGGAATCCCGAGACCGATATCGACATCAGCGCGCGCTACACCGCAGAGACGCTGGATCGCCGCGCTATCAACAAGTTGGCCCTGCAGGCCAAGTTTGGTCTTCGACCGGATGCCGAGGCCCCGCTCTTTGGCATCCTCAGCCGGCTGACGGACCAGAAGGGCGTAGATCTGTTGCTGGGCGCGCTGCCGGTGTTGTTCGCCGAAGGCGCCCAGCTGATCGTTTGCGGCCAAGGCGAGCCGCGGTACGAGGCCGCATTCGCGCAGGCCGCCGAGCGCTATCCGGGCGCCATGGGCCGGTTCCTGGGCTACCGAGAGGATCTCGCCCACCTCATCCAGGCAGGCGCCGACGCGATCCTGGCGCCGTCGCGTTTCGAGCCCTGCGGCCTGACCCAGCTTTGCGCCATGCGCTATGGGGCGATCCCGGTGGTGTCGCGCACCGGCGGCCTGTCGGACACCATCATCGACGCCAACACCGCCGGCATCGCCCGTTCGGCTGCGACCGGCGTGCAATTCGCGCCCGCCACCCAGGATATGCTTGAAGACGCCATCCGCCGGACCTGCGCCCTTTACCGAGATCCGGTCAGTTGGCGGCGCGTCCAGCTCAACGCCATGGCGTCCGATAGCTCATGGCGCGTCTCCGCGGCCGAGTACGCCGCGCTTTTCGCGCGACTGGCGAGGCGGCCAGTCCGCGCCCCCGCCAATGATGCGACGGCCACGGTTTTGGCGTCGATCGAGCCGGTAAGCCCGGGCGAGCCGCGCAGCTTTGCTGCCTATGAGGGGGGCGAGACCGGCTCGCCCGATCCAGCGCCGCGGAGAGCGCCAAAGCGCCGGGCCCCTCCCAGGACCAAGGCTTCCACTGCGAGCCTGCGCCGGGCCGAAGAGCGATGATCGTCGCCGAACTGATCAAGCTGCTGCAGGATTGCCATCCCCAGGCCGTGGTGATGATTCCATCCGACCCGTCGATGGGCCAGGCGTGTGAACCGCTGGCCGACGTCGCCCGTATCAACGCCGGCCAGTTCGCCGACGGGCCAGCCGCGCAAGCGGGTGTGGTTCGGCTTTCGAGCTTTCCGGTCGCTCTGCTGGTCAGCGGATTTGATCTGGCCGAACAGGGCGGCGAATAAGGGGTAGGCATAAGGCGGACTGTTGTCGCGCATCGGGCCGCCCAACCCCCGGTCAGGCGAAGTTGATCCACTCCGGCTCGCGCACGAGCGCGTGCTGAGGCAAGCCGGTCATCGAGCGCAACCGCCGAAGATCCAGCAGGCGTATGGAACGCGCCCCGCGCTGGATCAGGCCGGCGCGCTCCATCGCGCCAAATTTTCGGCTGACATGGACCGGGCTGAGGCCCACCAGATCGCCGACCTGACTTTGCGTCAGCGGGAACGGCATGGTCCCTTGCTCGGCCATGCCCAGCGCACCCAGGCGGTCGAAGAGCTCGACGAGCATCCCGGCGATGCGTACCGATCCGTCGGTCTGCCCCATCAGGGCCAGGGCCTCCATCAGCGTCACGCGTTCGCGCTGGGCGCCAAGAAAATGAGCCGCTGCGATACGCGGGAAGCGCGCCAGCACCCCCATCAGGTCGCCGCGAGATACGGGGCGCACGATGATCGGGGTGATCGCCGTCAGGCATTCGGCCGTGCGTGTCACGCAAAGGCTGGGCGCGCCCAGCACATCTCTGGGCAAATGGATCTTGACGGTCTGCTGGCGACCAGACGCTACGGTGATGGACGAGGCCACCCAGCCGTCAACGAGCAAAAACAGATGGGTCGGCTCGGCGCCGTCGCGCTTGAGCACATGGTCGCGCGGCAGGTGTTGGGCTGGCCCCAAAATGCCCGTCAGCGCCGTGCGTTCGGCGCTGCTAAGATCGAAGACTTCGTCAAACTGTCCCCTCGGCGCCCCAGGCGCGACGGCGCGCGCCGCTGCTTGCTCATCCATGGGTCCCCGATCGCCAAGAACCCAAGGTCGCGCATTATCCTAGGTTATGGTTTGTGACGATCGATCAGCAAGGCGGTCGGCCGGTGGCCGCCAGCCGCATCCGCTGTCTGCCCGAGCCCCTCGATAAAATTCCGAATTGGCCGACTGAAACCGATCGCGACGTCAGACGATCCTACCAAATGATCATTATCGTTGCGCAATCGAAAGCCGGCTACGGCGTCTTGGTGGGCAGCGACTTGGTTGAGGAATTCGACCAGGTCGACAGAGCAAGAGCTTACGCGGCAAGACTATGCGACCAAGCCGGCGCGCGAGGCGAAAGCTTCAGTTGGGTCGATGTCAGCGAGGCGTCCGGGCATGCGGTGATCGATCAAGGGCGATGAGCCTGCAGGCGTTCGGAGAAGGAGCTTGTGAACGAGACGCCGCCTCGTCACCGGATCGCCTCCGCCGTTCCCTCTAGAGGGCGGTCGCATTGGCGCGACCGGCGGTCGTATTTGAGCTTGCCCAGACGGAAGGTGGCGGAGCATCGTATGCTGGTCGCGACGGCCCCGGGCCGAATACGGCCGCGTTGCAAGACGGCGCGGCTGCGGCGACAGCCTCTAATCGCTCAGCGCTGAAAGCAGGGAATGAACCAGCGCGCGGCGCTCGGGCTCGCTGTCGCAGGGCTGGGCGAGGACGAGCTTGTCCCCACGCACCGTCAGGTTAGAGCGCCATCGCGACAAGACCTTTTGAGACGGCGCTTCTCTGGCCGTCATGAGCGACACGCCCTTGGGTCCTGCGCGCACCTGACGCACGCCCGCGCTTTTGGCCAGACGCTGCAAGCGCGCGTCGTCAAGCAGCGTGCCGATCGGCGGGGGCAGGGCGCCGAAGCGATCCTCCAGCTCTTCCTCGAAAGCGTCGATCTGGCCTTGGTCTTCCATTCTAGCGAGGCGGGCGTAGAGATTGATCCGGGTCACCGCGTCGGGCACGTAGGCGGTCGGGATCGCGCCGGGCTCGCCAAGCTGCAGATCGGGGGTCCAGTCTTCGGCCTCGGCCTCGCCGCGCTCCACCCGCAGGGCTATGGCCAGCAAGCGCTGGTAAAGCCCTGGACCGATCATTCGCATATGTCCGGCCTGGTCCTCGCCGACCAGATCGCCGCCGCCGCGCAGATCCAGGTCCCGGGCGCTAATCGCCAGTCCCGAGCCCAGGCGATCGAAAGCCTCCAGCGTCGCAAGCCGCGCACGGGTCGCCTCGGAAAGGTCTTCCTGCGGATCGGAGAATAGGTAGGTCACGCCCTGAATTCGGCCTCGGCCGACCCGGCCGCGCAGTTGATGAAGCTGGGCAAGGCCAAAGCGGTCGGGGCGCCAGACGACCATGGTGTTGGCGCGCGGCACGTCCAGCCCGCTTTCGATTATGTTGGTGGCCAAAAGCACGTCGCCGTCGCCATCGGCGAAGCCGACCATTACGGCATCGGCCGCCTCCGCAGCCAGATCGCCATGGGCCACCCGCACTTCAAGTTCGGGGACAAGGCTCGCCAGCTGCGCCTCAAGCAGGCCGATGTCCTCGATGCGCGGCGCGACCACGAAGCTCTGCCCGCCCCGACGCTTCTCGCGCATCAGCGCCATGCGCAGGCTGGCCGCGTCGAAGGGAGCCAGGAACGTACGGATCGGCCGCCTGCGGGCCGGCGGGCTGGCGATGACGCTGACATCCTGCACGCCGATCATCGCCGCTTGCAGGGTGCGCGGGATCGGGGTGGCGGTCAGGGTCAGGAGGTGGCCGTCCTTGACCATGGCGCGCAATTTCTCCTTCAGCGCCGCACCCAGCTTCTGTTCCTCGTCGATGATCATCAGCCCAAGATCGCTAAAGCCGATGTCCTTGCCCGCCAGGGCCTGTGTGCCGATCACCGCGCCGATCTGGCCCGTTTCCAGGCCCTCCTTGACCGCCTTGGCTTCGGCGGGACCGACCAGGCGCGACAGGTGAGCCACGCCGATGCCCGTGCCGGCGAACCGCCGCTTGAAGGTTTCGACGTGTTGGCGGGCCAGGACCGTCGTCGGGGCGGCCAGGGCCACCTGGCGCCCGCTCAGGGCCACGGCGGCGGCCGCCCGCAAGGCCACCTCGGTCTTGCCAAAACCGACGTCGCCGCACACCAGACGGTCCATGGGCCGTCCGCTGGCGAGGTCGGCCAACACCGCCTCGATGGCGGCCGACTGATCGGGCGTCTCGGGATAGGCAAACCGAGCGGCGAACTTGGCGTAGGCGGCCTTGGGCGGGACGATGGGGGGGCAGGTCCTTTCCTCGCGCGCCTTGGCCAGGGCGACCAGCCGCCCAGCCGCCGCTTCAAGGTGGTGACGAACCTCGGCGCGACGCTTGGCCCAACCATCGCCCTTGAGGCGGTCGAGGGTTACCGCGCTCTCTTCGGCCCCGTAACGCCAGACGCGGCCGATCTCCTCGACAGGCGCCTGCAGAATGTCGCCGCCATGATACTCCAGTTGCAAGGTATCACGGCCCACGCCGTCCACCTCGATCCGGGCCAGATCACGCAGCACCCCCACCCCATGGTCCTCGTGCAGGACGACGTCGCCGGGGCGAAGGTCAGGCTCAGCTAGAAGATCCTGCAGGTGGGTCGCGCCGCGCGCGGCGGTRCGTCCGCCGACCACGTCGCTCGCGGCGATCACAGCCAGCTGACTGTCCGCCTCGATGAAACCCGAGTCGAGATCAAGTTCGACGCTGACGACTGCGCCCGATGGGCTGGCGATGGCCTGCGCCCAGCCGGTGCAAGGCAGAGGCTTGAGGTCGAGCCCGCGGGCCAGAGCCCTGGCGAGCGGCCGAAGCTCCTGCCGCAAGCCCGTCAACACCACGCGACGCCCGGCCTGGCGATGATGGTCGACGAGATCGCAAAAGGCCCGGCCAGGGTTGCGTTGCAGGGCCAGGTTCGCCACCGGTTCGAAGCCGCGCGTGTCCAGGCGCACCGCCGACCAGCCGGCGAGCGCCGCCTTCAGGTCCGCGCCTAGGAGATTGAGGTCGGCGGGCGCGCCGGGCTCAGGGCCCGCCCCGCCAAGCGTCTTGCGCGCCTCGAAGGCGTCCAGCACATGGGCCTCGACTTCGGCGAGACGTGCAGCCGCCTTGATGTCCATGGAAAGCCTGGCCTTGGGCAAAAGCTCGAACAGCGAGACCAGTGCTCCGTAGTGGTCGACCATGGCGTGCTCGGCCCCGGCAAGGCGCTCGGGAACGACGCCGTCGGCGCCGGGCTTGAGGATCAGCTCGCTTGCCGGGCCAAGGCGCAGGGCCTCGATCTCGCCGGCCGAGCGCTGGCTCAAGGGATCGTAGGTTCGCATCTCGGCGATGCGATCCGCTTCGAGCGCGATCCGCACCGGATAGGCGGCGTCCGCGGGGAAAATGTCGATGACCTCGCCGTGAAAGGCGATCTCGCCGGGCTCGTCGATGCGGTCGTCGGCGATATAGCCGGCGGCTGCGGCGAAATCGCTGAGCGCCTTGCGGTCGAGCGCAGCGCCGCGCTGAAGGTCGAAGACCGTTTCGCGCGCCCACACCGCCGGCGGCAGCTTCTGGACGATAGCTTCGGGCGAGGTGACCAGGACCCGCCGGCCCGCCGGCTGCGCAAGTCGTCCAAGGATCGCCATGCGCCGCCCCATGACATCGCGTGACGGCGAGGCGCGGTCATAGGGCAGGCAGTCCCACGGCGGCAGCACCAGGATCTCAAGATCAGGCCCGAAGCCGGCCAGGGCTCGGCCGATCTCCTCGGCCCGGCGTTCGCTGGACGCCACATGAACGAGGGCTGCTGCGCCCTTGGCCGCTTTGCGCGACAAGGCCAGCGCCACCGCCGAAGCGGGCGCCTCGACGCGCGATGCGCTGGAGGCGCGGTAGTCGCGCGCCCCCGGCGCCAGGATTTCGCCGACGGCGGGGGTAGGGCTTGCGGCCTGAGACATGTTGAAGAAGCTCATGATACGCGCCCGCGCCGCCGCGAGCAGGGCCGAAACACTCCATGCCCGAGGAAGTTGCAGGCGCTGCCCTAGGAGGAGCGCGCCAGTGCGCGCGGCGATCTTTTGACGGGGCGCAGCATCGATCACGGAACGTTCGCGGGGAGGCGCCGTTCAGCCTGGCCGACGGCAGCGCTTGAACATGGGAACCGACGAGGATCAGACGTGGGGCCAGCGAAAGCACATCCTTGGGCGCGGCGTCTCAGGCGCTTGGCGGCGCGGGACGAGATCATGCGTGGCCTGGAATGGGCCGGCCGTCTCGGCTACGCGGCGCGCGGGGTCGTCTATCTCGGCCTGGGTGCGATCGTCCTGATGGCCGCCGTCGATCTGACGCCGCGGGCGAGCGGCGCCAAGGCCATGCTGGCGGCTTGGGCCGACTGGCCGCTTGGCCTGGTGATCGTCGGTCTGGTTTCACTAGGCCTGCTGGGCTTTGCGATCTGGCGCGGCTTGCAGGCCGTCTTCGACGCTGATGGCCATGGCGTCTCGCCCAAGGCTATCGCCGTGCGTGTCGGACAAGCCGTCAGCGCACTGATCTATGGCGGACTTGGGCTCTGGGGCCTTGAGCTGCTCGATGCCTTCGAGGATGTCGGTGAGGCCGACGAGGAACAGGCCGCCCACGGCGCGGCCGCCGCCGTCCTGAACTGGCCCCACGGCGAGGCCCTGCTGCTGCTGGCGGGCCTGACGCTCGTCGGTGTTGGCGTAGGCAACGTCATTCAGGGCCTGATGCAGGACTTTTCCAAGCGCCTGTCATGCGATGCGGATCTTTGTCGCGTTGTCGCGCCTCTGGCGCGGATCGGCTATGGCGCGCGGGGCCTCGCCACCCTGCCGGCTGGCGTATTTTTGATAAAGGCGGGGCTGGACGCGGCTAGCCGCGATGTCCACAGCTGGGGCGGGGCCTTGCAGGCGCTTGAGCGCCAGCCCTTCGGATCCTGGGTCCTGGGCCTGATCGCCTTGGGGCTGGCAGCCTTCGGCCTCTTCGGTTTTGTGGAGGCGGCCTTCCGACGGATCCGCCCCGCCCAAGCGCTCACGTGATGGGCAGGGACCATCAGGACCGAGCGCTTATTCCGACAAGGCCCTCAGCCGTTTGTGGATATGGGTGGCGGCGATGGCGGCTTCGGCGGCGGCCACGGCGATCTGGTTTAGCCCGCGCACGATGTCGCCCGCCGCATAAAGGCCTTCGATCGATGTTTCCTGATGGGCGCTGACCAGGAGGTTGCCGTCGGCGTCGTGAGCCGCGCCTTGGTCCAACGCCAGGCGCGTCTGCATCTCACATCCCAAGGCCAAGTAGAGGCAGTCGAAGGTCCGTTGCGCCTGATCGCCCCGCCTTACCGTGACCGCCTCAGGTCCGACAGCAAGATCGCTCAGACTGATCGGCTCGACCTCTACGCCGTGCTCTTCCAAGGCCTTCTTGTCGGTGAGCGTGGCAGGGTCGCCAAGGTGCAGCAGGGTGACCCTTTGCGAATAGGTGGTCAGGAACGCGGCCTCGCGCGCTCCACGGTCGTCGTCGCCAAGCACGGCGATCGCCTGATCGATCGCTTCATAGGCGTCGCAAATGGGGCACATGCGCACCTTGGCCGCGCGGATCGCAGCCTCGATACGGTCCAAGGACGGCAGCCGATCGACGAGGCCTGTCGCCAACAGGACGAAACGCGCGCGGACGAGGGCGCGGCCTGCGGCCAGATCGCTTTGGGCCGTATCGAGCGTGACCTCGAACCGCTGGGCCTTGTGCGAAAGGGCGACGGCTCGGGCGACTCGCCGCCGGGCGCCGTAGAGCTCGGCTTGGCGTCTCAAGTCCGATAGCAGCTGGCGGCCGCCAACACCGCCGGCAAATCCAGGCGTGTTGTGGCTCTCAGGGATCCAGTCGGCCCGCGGGGGCCCGCCGTCGAGGATCAGCACCTTGCGGCGAAACCGCCCCAGATAGGTCGCCGCCGTCAGCCCGGCCGGACCCGCACCGACGATGATTGCGTCGTAGTCATCGATCTCGGCGGCGTCCGGCGGAACGGGAGTTTTCGTCATGGGGCGTTTGTCTGGTGGCGGCTTGCGCCTTAACGAGCGCTCGCAAAGGCCGTTCCGGAAGCAAGCCTGAGGTCTCAAGGCTCGCTCTTGGATCTGGCCATGCCGGGAGCATCTTGCGGGAACGTCGAGCAAATCGCGCCGTTCAGTTTGCGCGTCGCCCAGGGGCGATCGCGACACGATGGAGACGCCGACCATGGCCCGATATTCACTTTTGGCCGCCGCCGCCTTGGCCGCCGTGACGCTCACCGCCTGCCAGAAAAAGGACGCAGAACCCGCCCCGGCCGATCCGGGCACGAGCAACGCAGCCGTCAACACTGCGCAGGACGCCGCCTCCAGCGCCGTTGGGACGGCCGCCGCCGTAAGCGGACCGATGTCGACCGACGCCTTCGTGACCAATGCCGCGATCAGCGACCTCTATGAAATCCAAGCCGGCCGGATCGCCCAGCAAAGGGGCCAGAGGCAGGCGGTCAAGGACTTCGGCGAGCAGATGGTCACCGACCACACTGCGCTCTCCAACGCTCTCAAGCCGCTGATCATCGCCGCGGGCAAGGCCGCGCCGCCAGGGCTGGACGAGCGCCGCAAGGGCCTGATCGACAACCTGAACGCCGCGGCCCCGGCCGACTTCGACAAGGTCTATCTGACTCAACAGGAAGCCGCCCATAACGAGGCTCTGACCCTGATGCAGGGCTACGCCGATAAGGGCGACGACGCGAACCTGAAGGCCGGGGCGGCCAAGGCTCTGCCCAAGATCAAGGCCCACCTCAGCCACGTCCAGGGGCTGGCCTCGGCCGCGCACTAGGCATCATTTGACAGGAGCCGGTTCCCGATGAGCTTTTTTTCCAAGATCGTCGATAAGATCTTCCGCCATGACCAGTCAAAGATCGCGCCGGCGCCGGCCACGGCCAGCGCTGTCGCCCCTGTCGCGCCGTCTCCCGCGCCGACGAGCCAGACGGAGCCGGCACCCGTTGCTCCGGTCGATGTCGAGGCCGTCCTGACATCGATGGCCGAGATCGAAGGCGGCGGCGACTGGCGCGCCTCGATCGTCGATTTGCTCAAGCTCCTCAAGCTGGATTCCAGCCTGCAGGCTCGCAAGGAGCTGGCGGACGAACTGGGCGTGCATGTCGGCGAAGCCGGCAGCGCCGAGCAAAACATCGCCCTGCACAAGGCGGTGATGAAAAAGCTCGCCGAGAATGGCGGTCAGGTTCCCGACAACCTTTATCACTAGAGGCGGCTCTGGCGGCGCGGCGGCTTGTTGCGCACCGACCAGCCCTTTTCGCTCAAGGGGCGCGCCGCCCATGCGCCACGCGGCCGATGACCGGCCAGCAACAGCCCATCAGGTCCGAGCGCCCGCACGCAAGCGCACAGACAGTCCTTCGCGGCTCCAGTCGAAGACGATCTGGCCTTCGAGCTGGCGAGCTAAGCTGGCCATTAGCCGTGAGCCGAAACCCGAGCGCGACGGCGCTGTCACCGACGGACCATCGCGCTCTTCCCAGGCCAGCGACCAGCCCTGCTGTTCGCTGGCCCAACTGACCTCCAGGCGGCCACCGCGCATCGACAGCGCTCCATACTTGGTGGCGTTGGTGACGAGCTCGTGGAGGATCATACTCAAGGGCTGGAGCTGGTCGGCCGGCAGGGCGATTTCGTCACCGCAAAGGCGCACCCGGGCCCCGGTGCAGATCGCCGAAGCGAGCTCGTCACGCACCACCTCGGCGATGGTTCCGCCGCGCCATTGGGTCCTGGCAAGCGCCGACTGAGCCCTCGCCATGGCTTCGATGCGGCCGTGAATGGCCTTTCGGAACTCGGCTGGATCGGCCGCGTCGGTCAGGCGCACGAGCGATTGGATGATGGCCAGGGCGTTTCGAGCCCGATGATCGACCTCGCACATCAGGAGGTCGCGCGCCGCCTCGGCGTGCTTGCGCGCGGTGATGTCGATGGCCGTGCCGACCACGCGCAGGCAACGACCCTCTGCATTGAACACGCCGCGCCCCTTGGCGGCCACCCAGCGCTCTATCCCATCCTCCGCGCCGATGGTGCGATATTCGACATCGTAGAGGTCCTGGGCCAGCGGGTCGCAGGCGGCCGCATAGGCCCTGGACGTCGGCTCCAGGTCATCGGGGTGTAGCCCGCGGTAGAAGTCGTTCAAGGTCACCGGCACGCCGGGCGAGTGGCCAAAGAGCGCCCGGACACGGTCGTCCCAGTAGAGCGCGCCATCGCCATTATCGACGTCCCACAGCCCCACTTCTCCAAACTCGGTGGCCAATCGCAGACGCGTCTCGCTTTGCATAAGCGCGCGTTCGGCTTCGATGCGTTTGGTGACGTCCGAGATCACCGCATAGAGACCGATCACCCCGTCGTCGGCGCCGCGCCGCGGAACATAATCGATCTGCACGTCGCGTGGTCCGCTGGAGGGATAGTCCACGCGACTTTCGAACGTCACTCGTTCCCCGGCCAGCGCCGTCGCCAGATACGGCTTGACCCGATCATAGGCCGCCCCCAACACCGTCTCCACGCGTTGGCCTTGCAGCGCCTCGCGCGGCCTCCCGAACCACGCCTCGTAACCGCGATTGATGAAGCGGTAGCGCTCCTCACGATCGATATAGGCGATCAGCAGCGGCGCAGCATCGGTGATCCGCCGCAGCTCGGCTTCGCTCTCGGCCAGTTCGGCCTGGGACGCCACCCTTTCCACGAACGCCCAAGAGCGCTCGGTGACCTCGCGCACCAAGGCCAGCTCCTGATCGCTCCAGAAATAGGGGGCCTTATGATGGACGGCCATTAGCGCACGAAGGCGGCCATCGCGCACCAGCGGCATGCAGATGGTCGCGCCGATACCGATGGCCTGGAAGGTGGCCGCCTCGTGGGCGGCGATTTCCGCGAGATTGTCGTTGATGACCAGCGGCAAGCCGCGCGAGAGGTTCTCCACGGCCATCTCGCCAAAGTCGGCCAAGCGATAGCGGCCGACAATGGAGGTCGAGCCCGGCGCGGCCCAATCGCCGCGAATGGTGAAACCGTCCTGGTCGGGATCCATGTCGGCATAGGCGCAGATGGCCACGCCCATGTGCTCGCCGATCATCTGAGCCGCGCGCATCATCACCGCCTCGGCGCTGGGTAGGGCCGATGTGGCGCGGGTCAGGCGATCGAGAAAGAGAAGCGTGCGCTCGCTCTCCTCGCGGCGGGCGCGTTCCTGCGCGGCCGATGTTGTCTCGACGCACACGCACAAGACTCCAGGAACCTCGTCCGCAACCGGTATCGGGCTGTAGGAAAAGGTAAAGCACGCCGGTTCGGCTTGGCCTTTCCGATGAAGGATGACCGGCAGATCCTCGTAGAACGCGGCCGCGCCGCTGAAAGCCGCCTCGATGATTGGCTCAATGGTGGCGCGCACCTCGGGCCACACGGTCCAGAAGGGCTGGCCCAGGGCGCCTGGGTGCTTGTCGCCGAGGATGGGGCGATAGGCGTCGTTATAGATGAGGATCCGCTCGGGACCCCAGATCAGGAACATCGGGAACGCCGCGCCCAGCAGCACTTCGACCTGCTGGCGCAGGGGCTGAGGCCATGCGGAGGGGCGGCTCAACCCCGCGATGGCGTCATCGGCCTCAAGCAGCCTCGCCACTTCGCCACCCGCCAGGATTTTGGAGACCTTGAAGCTCATAGGGGAGGCGGTGATCCGGCAAAGGGGGCGAGAGTCGGGCGGTCCTTGCTTGCGCAGCCCACCTGCGACGACAACGTCAAAGCCAAGCTTCGGTTGCGACGGGCGCGGCTCAGGCGTGTTCAGGCGCCCGTCTTGTCGTCTGGCGCGGCGACCGGCTTGGATTCGGGTGAGTTTTTTTGGCGCAGGACGATCGACAAGACCACGAGCACGGCGGTGGAGAGGAACTCGCTTTGCCAGTTCTGGAAGGATTCGAACCACAGTTGCGGGTCGGTGAGATAGGCCAGGACGCCTTTGGCGACTTGACCGTGCTCGGCCGCTTCCTGGGCAGCGTGCTGGGCGCTGAACGTCCAGTGCAATACGAAGGCGGCCAGGAACAGGCCCGTCAAGACCAGACCAAGCGAGTGAGCGTAGAGCCAGGACCAGAGCCCTACGCGTCGGGCCAGCAACGGAGCGTCTGGATCGCTGCTGGGGAGCAGGTCGCGCTCTGGGGCGTCGGGGTCTTTGGATTCCGATGATCCGCGCTGGACGAGATAGGCTGTCAGAACGACATAGACGGCCATCTGCAGAAATTCGCTCTCCCAGTTCTCGAAAACTGCCGAGACGAAGGCCGGGTCGGACAGATAGCTGATCAGCCCGACATCAGCCTGGCCATGGCGTCGAAGGTCCTCGACGGCCACACGCCATCCCGTCAGCCACTGACCCACAAGGCTGACGGCGAACAGCGCCATCAGAACCAGGGTCAATCCGTTGCGCTTGAGAAACCGGGCCATGATGGCAAAGCCGCCACGCGGGCGGCCAAGTTCCATGATCATCGTTTGCTGGGATGGAGCACGCGGGTCCTGGCGCCAGGTTGGCGGCAAGGTAGGGCAGGGCACGACTGATCGCGCGTGATGCGCGCAGGACCCGACACCGCGGAAGGTCCCGCGCGTTCAGACCTCGCGGTGGTCGCCGCCGCGCTGTTCTCACCACAAGGAGATGCTCGATGTTCGAGACGCCTTCGTCCGACCCCGCCCAGGCCGCGCCCATCCCCGCGCCGGCCGCCCCCGAAGGCGCCGACCTTCTGATCCGCGGCAAGCCGCACGACGAGGCCTTCTGGGACCGGCATCCCGATGTCGAGCGCTACAAGGTGGCCATGAAGGCTGGTCAGGCGCAGGTCGAGGACTGGGAGGTGCTGATCTGGCTCAAACCCGACCTCGTCGGCGGGGCGGCCCTGGAGGCGCGTGGTGAGATCCCCCATCGTCCGGCGGACGGCCTCTTCGAGGTCCATGCGGCCCATGACCTGGCCTTTTTCGACCGTCACCCTGATGTGGCTGCCTGGCGCGCAGCGATCGCCCTCAACGAACATGGCCCCGGCGCCGTCCATAAGGTCGAGGTCTGGATGAAGCCGCCGCGTGTCGGCTAGGCGTTCCCTCCGCGAGCAAGGGGCGTGAGCTGCCCCTTGCCAGCCCGGGCTTGATCGGAGCGATCAGATCCAGGCGCTGTTTCCCCTCGCGTCGGGGACGGCGATCCCGGGGTGGCTTGGGGCGGGTTGTTTGACTTGAGCGAACGCTTAAGCGGCAAACGTTTGGAAGCGGGTTTGACCCTGAGCGATCAGCTCGCGGTTTCGCCGGGGGCCTTGCCCTCGCTGTCCTGCACGACCGTCTGGAGCCCGCGGGCGCTGCCTTTCCACACGACCTGCTCGTCCTGCCCGCGGACGCTGATGCGCAGGGATATGGCAGTGTGATCGCAAAGCGCATGGTCGCGGAGAATTTCCGAGACCAGCAGCAAGGCTTGTCTAATGGCTGCGAGCGCGTCGGCCGCCTCGACCTGTTCGGTCGTGGCCGCGCCATCGCTGTCGATGTCGAAGTGAAAGGTTGTCATGCTCACAGGCCCGCGTGGCGCCGTCGGATTTGCGCGGGCCGCTTCTTCGACGCTTTCGATGGGCTCGGGCCTGCTGCCGTTTCCACGGCCGATCGGCTGCGGGCGCCGCGCTTTCTCGCCCAGCCTCGGGGGCGCGGGCGGCAGGGGCGGATCATGGACAGGGTCATCGAAAAGGAGATCCCTCGATCCTGGGCTTTCGACGCGCGGCGGCCGGTGAGACGTGACCCCTCCGCGGACCTGTCGCCCGTCGGTTCAACAGTTGAAGGCCCTCCTGGAGCCTGTCTTGATCCTTGGCTGAAGCCCCCTGACAAGCCGGCCGTTCCCCGACCGCGCGCCGATGATCAATTGATGATCCCGGTCGCGCATCACGCCTCCTGTCGGCTCGGCTGCGGACGACGCAGGACAGGCCCTTCACCGGCCTCGGTCTGGGGGCGAAAGACTTGAGGATCGAAGCCGCCGAGCGCGGCCAGGCGATCCCAATCGAGAATTTGAAGAACGCCGTTCTTGACCGCCGCCAGGTTATCGTCGCGAAGTCCGCGCAGCACCCTATGGATGTGAACTACAGAAAGCCCTAGGGCGTCGGCGATGTCGCCCTGCACAGCCGGTAGGGCGCAACGGTTGTCGCTTGCCAGGCCCAAGGTCTTTTGCCGCCAGTAGATCTCGCAAAGGAGATTGGCCGTCCGCGCCGACGCCGATCGCCGCCCCAGGCTGACGAGGCCGTTTCGCTGGGCGCGCGCCTCGGTCAGCACCGCGCGGCAGAGCGTGGCCAGAAGACTGGCATGGTCGCTCAGCATGGCGCGAAGCTCCTGGGCGCTGAATTTCCTCACCTCGCAAGGCGCCAGCGCACGCACCTCGTAGTCGATCCCGACAAAGAGGCCGGCCAGGTCGATCAGGTCGCCGGGCGTGGCCACGCTGAAGATCTGGCGCCCACCGTCGCCGAGCACCGTCTGCTTCACGGCCAGACCGCGCGCCAGGAGTCGCAAGCACGAGCGCTCGCCGGGAGCCAGGATCAGATCACCAGCCTCGAATGTCTCGGACGTGGAGGCGCACTCCGACAGGCGCTCGCGCACGCCTTCGCGCAAAGGCCCGAACCGGTCGAGGCTGGCTATCAAAAGACGGTTCAAGCCGTCGGTTCCGCTGGCGCGCGGGTAATGACGGCGATGCGTTTGTCGTCGCGCCAGACCTCGATTTCGTGACAGCTGCGATGCTCGGCCAGCAAGGCCTGGGCGCGGCGTTCAGGATCTACGGTCTCTACATCCAGATCGACAAACGTCGTCCTGCAGTCGTCGGTGACGCCGATAAAGATAAGCGGGGTGAGCAAGGAAACCTCCGGGCGCGAGGAGTCTAGGCTCATCGCAGCCGGTCCGCGTTGATCTAGGTTATCGGCTCGCTCGTTTGACGGCCTTAAAGCTCGTTGTCCGGAGAGGGGAGATCCCTGTATCGCCATGCCGCCAGCCCCTGTGATCACCCCTCTCATCGAAAAGATGGCCAGGCGCGACATCATCTCCCCGACCGAGCGCGAGGCGCTGGCCGGTCTTCTTGGGCCAACGCGCCGGGTCGCCGCCGGCAAGGCGTTGGTCGAGCCCGGCGACCGGCCCAACTTCAGCACCTTCGTCGTCAGCGGCTTTTGCGCCCGTTTCACGCTGACGCAGACCGGCGGGCGTCAGCTCACCGAGATCAATATCGGCGGCGATTTTGTCGACCTGCACAGCCTTCTGATGCGCCAGATGGACCACGGCGTCGTGGCCTTGGCCGATTGCGTGATCGCGCCCGCCGCCCACGAGGATCTGCGCCGCCTCAGCGAACAGCACCCGCATCTGACGCGGTTGCTCTGGCTGGAAACCGTGGTCGACGCGGCGATCCATCGTCAGTGGCTGGTGGCGCTTGGTCAACAGAACGCGGCCAGTCGCTTGGCGCACCTGATCTGCGAGCTCTATCTGCGGCTCGAGGCGGCAGGCATCGCCCAGAACTTCGGATTTGTTCTGCCCATGACGCAGGTTGATCTGGGAGACGTGCTCGGCTTGACCCAGGTGCACGTCAATCGGGTGCTGATGGACCTGCGGCGCCAGGGGCTCGTGGACTGGAAGGCCGGTCACGTGACCATCAACGATTGGGAGGCTCTCGCGCGGCTTGGCCAGTTCGACCCAGCCTATCTTCGCCTCCAGAACGACCCCGTCTGATCGCCGCCGCCGATCGCGGCCGTCAGCGCTGTAACGCCCGGTCGAACGTCGTTTACCTGCGCGCGTCGGCGGCGCGGCGCAAGCCTCCAGACGAGGCGGGGATCAGGCCGCCTGGGTCGAAAGTTCATCGGCGGCAAGGGCGGCCGCGGCGCTGCGCGATCTGAGGAGCTCATGGATGATCAACGCGGCGGCATGCTTTCGAGACGCCGCCAGGCCCTGTACGCGTGGCTGCCCATCGTGGTCGAAGACCCGCCAGAGCCAGTGGCCTGCCGGGGTCGGCGAGATGGTGAAGCGGACGACCACGTCGCCAGCGGCGATCTTCGAGCGCGTTGCCGCCGGCGTGAGGGCGCACTGCGCCTGCATTGTCATGCCGGCGCTCCCAAAGGATAGGCAAAGCCCTCCGGGGCGCGTCCGCGCTCAGGGCTTGGCGCCCGTCGAGCGTGGACCTTGACCGTGGCGTTCCGCAGCCAGACGCGCGCCAGGCGTCGGGCTTGAGCGATCGCACGCCGGCGCGCGGAGAAGAAGAGAACCTCGCCCGTCTCGGCGATCTTCACGCACCACCCGCCGTCGTAGGGCAGGACGTCCAGGAGGGTCGTCATGGCGATCACTCGGCCGCGTAGACCAGCGGGTGTGCATTGGCCCAAAGATGGGCGCGATAGGTCTCAAAACACTGCTCACCGCAGATCAGGCGCATCACCGCGCCCTCGGCGATGTAGCGGGCGCGCGCAGGATCCTCCGCCACGAGCGGCAGCAGGGCCTCGGTGTTCCAGGCCTTGGAGTGCTCGATGTCGAGATGGGCGTGAAGCGCGAAGTATTTTCGGGCTTCGGGCGAGACGCCGACACGCTTGAGACCGGCGTCGACGCAGGACACTCGCGTAGGCGCGGTCAGCTCCACTACGCCCAAGGCGCCGATCGAATGCCATGCATAACGGCGCGTGGTGGCGAAGGCGGTCATGGTGTTGGCCAGACAAAGCGACTGCCAGAGCGTGGTGTCGATGGTGGGGGTCAGGCCCAGGGCCGCGGTCGTTCGCGAGAGCATCGGGCCATGCATGCCCTTGGCGCTGCCGCGACCCATCTCGTCCCAATAGTTGCGGGCCAGTTCGAGCTTGGCGCGGTCTGGGATCTTGACCTGGGTCAAGGCGACCAAATCGTCGAACCCGGCCTCGCCCGCCGCCTCCTGGGTCAAGAACCATTTTATGTCTTCGAGGCTTGCCGCGCCCTGCAGCCAGTCGAACAGAGGGTCCCACTGGCCGGGGCCATGGTCCTTCAGCGCCTCGAACCAAGACACGAACGCCTCGGCCTCTTGCGGGACGGTCTCGAGCAGCGGCGCGACGTGGGCGCGGAAAGCTTCGATGAACCCGCCTTCCACATCCTTCATGAAGCGCTCCTCCTCGATCGCGTCGCGCCAATCAGCGCTCGGCGCCGCGGGTGACAGCCGACGGTGGTTCCAGTGCGCCAGACCCTTGTGCAGGGCGTCGGCGTCAAGAAATTGCGGGCTGAAGGCGCCAAGGCGCGAAAGGCGATCGCCACGGAACATGGTTGGCACTCCGATCAGGCGGGGAACCGGTTCGGCGCGAACGCAGATTGCGCGTCCTGACCTTCTCCCGCGGTTGCACTGGCCGCGTCATCAGCGGCGAGCAGCACAAACGACACGCTTCGGCGCGTGTTCCAATGTCGACAAGGCGGCTCACCAACGCGCGTCGAAATAGCCTTACGGCTTTGGAGATCTGACGGTTTTTGCCGCGGACCGTCATTTGATGGGGACGCCTGGCCTGGACCTTGGCCTTCGGAACAACGGCGGGGGCGGGCGGTTGATCGACCTAACCCGGGAGATCGACGATGTCCGAAGAGACTATCGGCCGTGCGCTGCAAAGCGACGCGCCACTGACCGCCGCCGTGCACCAGCGCGACATCGCCCACGAGGTCGCCGAGGAGCGCGGCTGGCGCGAGGCCGCCTTGGTGGGGCGCACCGTCACCATCAATCGGCCCCGCGCTGAGCTCTATGCGTTCTGGCGCGACTTTCGAAACCTGGCGCGCTTCATGGAGAACGTCGAAAGCATCACGCCCAGCGACGATCGCCGCTGGCGCTGGGTGGTCAAGGCGCCGGCGGGCAAGACCGTGGCGTGGGAAAGCGTCCTCACCGACGAGGTCGACAACGAGCTCCTGGCCTGGGAGTCGGTTGAAGGCGCCGACATCAAGAACTTCGGGAGTGTGGAGTTTCGCGATGGTCCCCCCGGACGGGGCACCGAGGTGACCGCCACCATCGTCTACGAGCCGCCGGGCGGAGACCTTGGCAAGCTCATCGCCAAGCTGTTCCAGAAAGAGCCCAAGATCCAGGCGCGCCGAGAGCTGCGCCGTTTCAAGCAGTTGATGGAGACGGGCGAGATCTCCACCGCGAAGACCTCCAACGCCGCGCCGCAAGGCTGACCCCCCACCCCTCTGATGGAGCCGCCGATGCGCGCTTTAACCTGGCACGGCAAACACGACGTGCGGATGGATACCGTTCCAGACCCCAAGATCGTCAATCCCCGCGATGCGATCATCAAGATCACCTCGACCGCGATCTGCGGTTCTGATCTTCACCTCTACGACGGCATGATCCCTTCCATGGAGCGCGGGGACATCCTGGGCCATGAGTTCATGGGCGAGGTCGTCGAGACCGGCCCGGGCTCGACCTTGCAGAAGGGCCAGCGCGTCGTCGTCCCGTTCGTGATCGCCTGCGGCAAGTGTTTCCACTGCGAAAAGCAGCAGTTCTCCGGCTGCGAGAACTCAAACCCGGCCGAAACCCAGGACCTGGGCGAGATCGCTTACGGGACGGCGATGACGGGCCTTTTCGGCTATTCGCACATGACCGGCGGCTATGCCGGCGGCCAGGCCGAATATGTCCGCGTGCCCTATAGCGACATTGGCCCCATCGTCATTCCCGACGGGTTGGAGGACGACAAGGTGCTGTTTCTGTCGGACATCCTGCCGACCGGCTGGATGGCGGCGGAGAACTGCCAGATCGAGCCGGGCGATACCGTGGCGGTCTGGGGTTGCGGGCCCGTTGGTCTGTTCGCGGTCCAGAGCGCGCTGATCCAGGGCGCGCACAAGGTGATCGCCATCGACCATCACCCCCACCGCCTGGAGCTGGCCAGGTCCATGGGCGCGCAGGTGATCAACTATCACGACGTCAAGGTCCGCGAGGCCCTTATGGCCATGACCGGCGGCATCGGTCCGGACGCCTGTATCGACGCGGTCGGCATGGAGAGCCACGGCTTCTCGATCGACAATGTCGTTGACGCCGTGAAGGTGGCCACCCGTATCGGCACCGACCGGGCTCACGTGCTGCGCGAGGTCCTGATGGCCTGCCGCAGCGGCGGCCGAGTC
Organism: Caulobacter sp. 10L414; assembly: GCF_056395525.1. Lineage (NCBI taxonomy): Bacteria > Pseudomonadati > Pseudomonadota > Alphaproteobacteria > Caulobacterales > Caulobacteraceae > Caulobacter > Caulobacter sp. 10L414. Next base: position 18,743 of record NZ_JBFTJR010000005.1, on the reverse strand, counting down.
TCGATCCCCGGCGTCTATGGCGGCATGGGCGACAAGATCCCGATCGGCGCCCTGATGGAGAAGGGCCTGCAGATCCGCACCGGCCAGACCCACGTCCACAAGTACCTGCGGCCGCTGCTCGACCTGATCGGCGAGGGGGTCATCGACACGACATTCTTGATCAGCCACCGCTTGCCGCTGGAGAGCGCCCCTGACGGCTACAAGATGTTCAAGGAAAACCAGAACGAGGTGACCAAGGTCGTCCTCAAGCCCGACTGGCAGAAGGAAGCCGCCTGATGATCGAGGAACAACGCCCCCTGGCCGTGATCACCGGCGCTTCAACGGGCATTGGCTACGAACTGGCCAAGCTGGCGGCCGAAGACGGTTACGACCTGGTGATCGCCGCCGATGAACCGTCCATCGTCGAGGCCCATGCCGGTCTTGAGCAGCACGGCACGCGGGTCCAATCCCTGCAGGTGGACCTGTCTACCACGCAAGGCGTCGACCAACTTCTGGACCTGATCGGCGATCGCTCCGTGGACGCCCTGATGGCCAACGCCGGCCGGGGCCTGGGTCACGGCTTCCTTGACCAGGACTGGGACGACGCCCGGTTCGTGATCGACACCAACATCACCGGTACGGTCTATCTGATCCAGCGGGTGGCCAGCGACATGCGCGAACGCGACCGCGGGCGGATCCTGATCACCGGCTCGATCGCCGGCCTGATGCCAGGCTCGTTCCAAGCCGTCTACAACGGCACCAAAGCGTTCCTCGACAGCTTCGCCTGGGCGTTGCGTAACGAGCTCAAGGAAACCGGCGTTTCGGTCAGCTGCCTGATGCCGGGTCCGACCGATACCGAGTTTTTCGACCGTGCCGACATGCTCGACACCAAGGTCGGGACCGATCCCAAGAAGGCCGATCCCGCCGATGTCGCGCTCGCGGGCTATCGCGCTATGCAAAAAGGCGAGGGCGATGTCGTGGCCGGCTTCAAGAACAAATTGCAAGCGGCGATGGCGGCGGTGACGCCCCAGAGCGTGCTGGCCGAGCAGCATCGCAAGATGGCCGAGCCGGGCTCGGGAAACCGCTGAGGGACACTCGGGAGCTCGAGCTTCGCCGAAGTGTAAGGACAAGAATGGGGACCCGAAGCGCCGTCGGCGCTCCACCTGAACCGCAAGACCGACGCGACCTCTGACCCGACGGCTGATGACTGGGCAACGGCGCCGATTGACCGATGGCGAGCGCGCTCCGGACGATTTGGCCACAGGAGAAAAACATGAACGACAAGCCAAACACCGACGGACGAAAGTCCAATGCAGCCCTACCATTGGGGAGAGCGGCCCGGCTTGGTCTCGGAAGGCGGCGCAGTTAGGACCGGAAAGGCTGAGCAGAAGAGCGCCGGACCGGACGGACCCAGCGCCGCTGAGGTTGGCGACACCTTCAAGGGCAAGGCGCGATAGTCATCGACGCCATGCTGGCTCCGCTACTCTGCCCTGCTTGGCGGGGCTGAGAACCTAGGATTTTAGGGGGACAGCGGCGGCGCCCCGCCACCATGGGAGCCGCCTGGAGCTCTCAAGTCACTGCGGCGGCGAGAGCGATCTCGAGAAGGTCCTCGCTCGTGCCTGCGCGGATGATTGGAACGTCGATCAGCACATCGGCTGCAAGCACGCCGTCGTGCTCGATCGTTTCGGCCATCGCGACCAGAGGCAAATCAGGCGACACGGCCTTGAGGACTGCGATCCGGCGCAAATCATCCGCGTAATGGTCGGTCCGCAGAGCGGCGATGACGAAATCCACCTTCGCCAACGTGCCGAGACAATCCAGGTCGGCTCGCTCGGCGTCGATGACATCCCAACCACGCTCCTCCAGGGCCGCGCGCGTCTCGCCATCGCAATGGTCGGTCAATACGCGAACCATGGAAACCTCCTACCTTGATCCTCGAGACGGGGCGGCCACGCCAACGGTCGGCCGTCCCGTTCCTCAGCGCAAACCACAGCTGCAGCCAGACGGTTCCTGTCGAATCCAGGTGGCCGATGAAGGCGCGGCGTCGCAGGTTCTCTTTCGGAGCAGCAGTCATCTTTTGATAGGGGGCCAGGGTGGTTTTGGACCCGCCCGCTCCTACGTGAAACCATCGGCGCCCGGGCCGCTTAATTGCACCGGATGCCAGATAGGTTGGGTTGGATGACCACGCACTTTGATCTCGTGGCGCTGATCGGACTGAGCGCGGCCCTATGCTCGATGAGCAGCTTCGTGCCTCAGCTGATCAAGATTTGGCGCGAGCACGATGCTTCGGCTGTCTCTCTGCGGATGTTCGCTCTTACGGTCGCGGGCTTTACGCTTTGGGCGATCTACGGCGTGTTACGTGGAGGCTGGCCGCTGGTGCTCAGCAACCTCGTTTGCCTGGGACTTTCGGTAGCGATCCTGGTTTCTAAGACGATCCTGGAGCGGCGTTCAAACTGAACGCTCCGCCCATGGGGAGTAGGCTCTAGCGAGCCGCTGGCCCTCCCACACCAAGCCATGCCAAGCCGCATTTCGCGCATTGCGTGGAAAGCGGCCAACACTCTGATGAAGCCGCCGAACCCGTGGGCTAGGCCATTTTGCCGTTCCCCTGTCTGCGGCTCGCCCCGCGGTCAGCTTTCCGGACGCTGGCGCTTGCCATCGCTATCTGCTTCTGAGGAGCGCGCAACTGTGCAGCTATTGTGCTGCGCGCCCGGCCGGATTGTCCACGTCGCTTCGGTCCAATCCCAGCGCGGCATGGTCCACGGTCGCGGCGGCCAGTTCTGCCCGGGCCGTGGCGATGAGGGCTTGAGCGTCGATCAGCCGGACCGCGGCGTCGGTCGCGGTCTCCTCGCGCTGATTGACCAGGAAGAAGTCGCTGGAGCCGAGTTCGAAGCGACGCCGCTCGGCGCTCGCCAGGTGATCGGCCAGGTCACGCTCCTGCTCGGCGGCCCTGGCCAGGCGTTCGGCGGCGTGCAGAGCAACACCGATCCCTTCTATCTCGACGGTGATCTGGTCGCGCAGGAAGCGCCCGCGGGCCTCAAGCGCGTCCATCTCGGCGCGGGTCTCGCCGATCTTGCCCCTGGCCGCGCGGTTCTGCAGCGGGATCGAGAAACGAAAGCCGATGACGGCTTCGGTCGGCTCGCGGCTGGGGCCGCCCAGGCCCTCGGGGCCTATGTCCTTGCCCAGCTCCATCTTCAGGTCGAGGCGCGGCTTGAGGTCGTTTTCGGCCAGGGCGAGCCTGGCCTGCGACTGGTCCACTCGCGCCAGCAGACCCTGCAGGTCCGGTCGCGCTGCAGGCGCATCGGCCTTTGCGCTTGAAGTCTGGACGCCAGCCAGGGCGTCGGCCTTGACCGGCAGCCGACCCTCGTCCACCAGGATCGGCCTGCCGGCGGCGTCGCGGTAGTAGAGCGACAGGGCGTTGGCGGCGACCTGCAGATCGCCTTCAGCGCGCACCACCAGCGCGCGGCGGCGCACCAGATTCTGTTCGTTCTCGGTCAGAAGGATCTGCGGCTTGGCGCCCAGCTGGACCTGTCGCTCGATCCCGCCGCGTCGGCTCTCGGCCAGGGCCAGCAGGTCGCGATAGGTCTTCAGCCGCCAGCCGGCCGCGACCCAGTTCTGATAGGCCATGATCGCGCGCGTCTGCACGCCGATCGCCACGGCCTCTAGGATGTCGCGCTGCGCGATATCGTCCTCACTGCCTTAGGCGACCCTTGCTCACACCGGAGACATCCGTGAAATGCTTTCCGATCTCGAAGGGGCGAGATGCTGCTCACGGAGATGGATTGCACGCTGGAGTTTGTGCGGCTGGCGCAGGCCGACGGCGCCAACTGGCGGGCGCTGTGTCGGCGGTTCGGGGTGAACCCGGCGACGGGCTACGGGTTGGTCCCGCGTTATGCGGCGGGGGTGAGGGCGGGCCGCATTGAGCTATCGCGACGCCCGCATTGTCCGCCCCGGGCGGGGCAGCCCTCCCTCGACTTGATCAGTGCGTTTCGGCAGGGCGGGGAACTGCTCGACCTGATCGCCTATTCGCCCCGCAGCACCGGCGCTGGTCTCTGGGCCAGAGCCAGGGCAGCGGCGATCAGACCGCCGGACATGGCCAGCCCCCCGCTGCCCAGCATCAGCGCCAGGATCCCGTTCCAGTCGACGCTCCAGGTCGCCTCGAACACCTTGACCACCACCGGCCAGGCGGCGGCGAAGCCGAGCATTGCGCCGGCGGCGCCGGCGATGAGCCCGACGGCCCCATACTCGATAGCGTAGGCGATAAGGATCTGGGACCTGGTCGCGCCCAGCACCTTGAGGGTCGCGGCCTCGCGCGCTCGGGCGCGGGCCCCGGCGGCGATGGCCCCGGCCAGCACTAGCACCCCCGCCAGACCCGCGACGCCGGCCGCGCCGCGCACGGCCAGCGCCAGGCGATTGAAGAGGGAAGCGGCGGCGTCGAGCTGTTCGCGAACGCTGATCACGTTGACGCCTGGAAAGTCGCTCCCAAGGGCGCGGGTCAATCGGGTCTCGGCGCTAGAATCCACTCGTGCGATGGCGACGCTGCGTAGGGCCGCGCCCTCGAGCGCGGCAGGGTCGAGGATCAGCGCGAAGTTGGGTCCAAAGCCGCCGAAATCGACCTTGCGGAGAACTGCGATCCGCGCCTCGATCGGCCGTCCGAGCACGTCGATGGTGATGGTGTCGCCAAGCTTGAGGCCGCCGGCCTGGGCCACCTCGATGTTCATCGCCGCCAGCGGCGGGCCCTGATAGCCTTTGGACCACCAGCGACCCTCGACCACGCCCGCTCTGGCCGGTTCTTCGCTGAACACCGATAGGCTTATGTCGTTGTCGAAGGCCCAGCGCTCGCCAGGCTTGATGGTCTCGATCCGCACCGGAGCGCCCTTGAGGGCGGTGATGCGGCCGGTGACGAACGGCATACGCAGATAGGCGTCGGGTCCGAGCGGGCCGGCTTCCCGAGCCACCGCCTGGTCAAAGGCAGCGGCCTGATCTGCAGGGATTTCGGTGAACACCATAGCCGGGGCGGTCCGGGGCGCGACGTCGCTGATCTGAGCCAGCAAGGCCGACTGGATGAGCACGACGCAGGACAGCAACGCCACGCCAAGACCTATGGCGGGGCTGGCCGTCCGCGCAGCCGAGCCTGGACCGGCGAGGTTGGCCAGGCCGAGACGGACGGGGCCGCGGGTCAGTCGGCGGGTCTTGCCGGCGAGGTGGGCGGCGGCTCGGCCAAGCGCGGCGAGCACGGCGAAGGCCACCGCCACGCCGGCGATCATGATCGCTGCGGCCAGCGGGGTCGGGGCCGTGACGACGGCCAGGGCCGCAAGGCCAAGGCCGGCGAGCGCGGCGCCCAGAGTTTCCAGGCTGAGCGGTAGGCGGGCCGCTGGGCTGTGGCGAAAGAGCGCCGAGGGCGGTGTGATCCGTGCGCGGGCGAGAGGAACCAGCGAGAACGCCGCCGCCGCCAGGAGCCCGAAGAGGCCGGCCTTGACTAGAGGCCAGGGGTAGACCTTGAACAGGGCCGGGATCGGCAGTGATGCGCCCGCGAGCTTGCCCAGCAGCAAGGGTGCGAGCGCGCCGACAAGGAGACCGACGCCAACCCCTAGATAGGCCAGTAGGCCGATCTGGATGAGGTGCAGGTTTCGGATCAGGGCGCCGTCGGCTCCCAGCGCCTTGAGCACCGCGATCGATCGCTCCCGAGTCGACAGGTAGGCCGAGACCGCGCCGGCGACGCCCAGGCCGCCGGCCACCAGCGAGGCCAGGCCGATGAAGCCCAGGAAATACTCGAGCTGGTCGATCAGCCGCTTGGCGCCGGGCGCGGCGTCGAGGCGATCGCGCATACGCAGGTGACTGTCGGGAAGGCTCGTCTGGACCGCCTTGCCTATCGCCCTTGGGTCCTGGCCGGTTGGAAGAGCCACACGTACGGCCTGGTTGGAAAGGCCGCCCGGGGCCAAGAGGCCCGACCGCTCCAGAACGTCTCGACGAACCATCACGCGCGGACCCAGGGAGAAGCCCCTAGACAGGCCGTCGGGTTCGCTCAGCAGCCGCCCGGTTATGACCAGTTCCAAGGCCCCGGCTTGGAACCGGTCGCCGATCTTGAGGCCCAGGCGGTCGAGCAGGGCCGGCTCGACCACGGCACCCGGGAGGCCGCCGCGGTCGGTGAGGGCCGTGACCAGATCCGGCGAGCCGTCGATCCTGGCCACGCCGGCCAGGGGGAAGTTGGCGTCCACCCCGCGCAGGCTGACCAGACGACGACCGCCATCGGGTGCCTGAGCCATCGCCCGGGCCCCGGCGGTGTAGGTGGTCTTGCCGAGCCCGTCGAAGGCTGCGCGTTCGGTGGGCGTAAAGTCGCGGTTCTCGACCGAGAACGACAGGTCGCCGCCGAGGATTTCCCGCGCCTGGGACGCCAGGCCTTGCCGAAAGGCCTGGGCCGTCGAGCCGGCCGCGGCGATGGCGGCCACGCCCAAGGCCAGGCAGGCCAGGAAGATGCGAAAGCCGCGCACGCCCGAGCGCAGCTCGCGGGCGGCCAGGCGAAGAGCCAGAGGGGCCATGTTCAGGCCAGGATCCGGCCGTCGGCCATGCGCACGATCCGGTCGGCGCGCTCGGCCAGGACGGGGTCGTGAGTGACCATCACCAGCGCCGCGCCCGCTTCGGCGACCAGGTCGAACATCAGGTCGGCCACAGCGGCTGCGGTCGCGCCGTCCAGATTACCGGTCGGCTCATCGGCGAAGAGGAGAGCAGGGCGGGCGGCCAGCGCGCGGGCCAGCGCTACGCGCTGCTGCTCGCCGCCCGAGAGCTGATGGGGATAGTGGCCCAGCCGCTTGCCAAGTCCCACGCGCTCCAGCCAGCCGCGGGCGGTGGCGAGCGCTCCTGATGTTCCGGCGATCTCCAGCGGCGTTGCTACGTTCTCCTCGGCGGTCATGTTGGGCAGGAGGTGGAAGGACTGGAAGACGAGGGCGGCGCGGCCGCGGCGAAGCCGGGCTCGGCCGTCTTCGTCCAGCCGCGAGAGGTCCTGGCCAAACAGCTTCACCGCGCCGCTGGTGGGCGCTTCGAGGCCGGCTCCGACGGCGATCAGCGAGGACTTGCCCGAGCCTGAAGGTCCGATGACGGCAACACGCTCGGCCGCCGAGACGACGAGATCGACCCCGCGCAGGATCTCGACGGGGCCGGCGGCGGCGGGAAGGGTCAGGGTGACGGCGTCGAGCACCAGTTGCGCTGCGGGCTGGGCGTCGTCGATCATGGGCATCCTTGCGGCCGGACGTTGTTCGCTGGCGTGCGAGCCTACATAGGAAGCCATGGCCAAGTCCGCATCCCGTCTTCTGTCCCGCCGCCGCCTGTTGGCCAGCCTTGTGCTCCTCTCGCAGGCGGCGGCCGCGCCCAAGCCTCCGGTGGTCACTGTGTTGGGGGACTCGATCACGGCCGGGCTTGGCCTTCCCGTTCGCGAGGCCATGCCCGCCCAGCTTCAAGCGGCGCTCGCTCGCCTGGGCGTCGTGGCGACGGTGCGCGCAGCGGGCGTTTCAGGCGACACCAGCGGCGGGGGGCTGGCGCGCGTCGGCTTCAGTGTCGCGGCCGACACGGCTGTCTGCGTTGTGGCGCTGGGCGGCAACGATCTGCTGCAGGGCGTCGAGCCTGCGCAGACCAAGGCCAATCTCCGCGGCATCCTGCAGAAGCTCAAGGCGCGGGGCGTTGAAACGGTGCTGGTCGGGGTGGCGGCCCCGGCCAGCATCGGCGCGTCCTACGCTCGCGAGTTCAACGCCGTCTATCCAGATCTGGCCAGGGCGTTTGGGGCGCCGCTCCAGGCCAACATTCTGGAGGGAGTGCGGGGAAACCCCGCCTTGATGCAGCGCGACGGCCTCCATCCCAACGCCGCGGGGGCCAGGAAGATCGCCGAGGGGCTCGCGCCGCTGGTCGCCCGGGCGCTGAAGGCGCGCAAACGGGTCTGAAGGAACGGTCTTGGGGCAGGCGGCGTTTGGACCGCTTCCTGATGCGCCACCTGGCGCTCTGCCCAATCGAATTCGAGGCCTCATGCGCGGCGCACTTGGCGTTTTCATAGTTCAGCCCAATCTAGGCGGCGGCTGGCGCCTGTCGAACGCCGACAGCGGCGAAGTCATCGACTTTCAGAGCGGCGGTCAGGCCGAACGCCTGGCCATGGCCTTGGCCAGGCAGGCTTATGCGATGCAGGGCGCCGGCGAGGTCTGGGTCTATGACCGGCTGGATCGGTTGGTGGGGCGCTGGCGCGTCGCAGCCGGGAACCTCGGGCTCATCGAGGCCGACGAGACGGCCAAGGCGGCCTGACGCAAGGGCCGCTTGAGCCACGCTTGAGGCGTCTTGGCGCGGGAACATCCCGCGACGATCGGACTTCCATCCTAGACGGAGGATGCAGATGAAAAAGCCGCAAGAGACCAAGGTGCAGCGCGTTCGAGAACTGACCGTCTACTGGAGCCCGTTGATCGGCATCGACGCGGCGCGACTGCGAAGCCTGCTTGCGGCCCTCGACACCCCGGCGGCTTCCAACGCGGTGCATTAGTCGTACGCTCATCATCAGTGCTCGGGGCGAAGCGGGGGAGGCTCGTCGATCGTCGCCCTCCGCTTTGTTAGGCCTCGGCGGCACGCAAAGGTCCGTGACGGCGCTGGCTGTTTCGTTGGTTGGCCCGGTAGCCGGCCAAGTTCGCGATCAACCTGAACACAACGCCTCGAGCGCCCAGACGACTGTTGCTTGGCGGGGCGACGAACGGGATAGAGAGAGGCGGCTCGGTGCGACCCGCATACAGGGGCGGCCGTTGACCGAAGACGATCTTGAGAGCCTCGCCGAACGGCTGGAAGCCAGCGGCCGCTACCGCGTCCTGCGCCGGCTCGAGGCCGTCGAGGTCTCGCAAGGAGACTTGGCCGCCTCCAGGCTCGGCATCTATCTCGACCTGGAGACCACGGGTCTGGATGCGACCCGTGACGAGATCATCGAAGCCGCTCTGGTACCGTTCCGCTACGATGAGGCGGGCCGGCTGCTGGAGGTCGGCGAACCGTTTTGCAGCTTTCGGGAGCCATCGCGGCCGATACCGCCGGAGGTGACGCGCCTGACCGGCATCACCGATGAGATGGTCGCCGGCCATGCGCTGGACCCCGACGCGCTGGCGCGCTTCATCGCGCCGGCCGCCGTGATCGTCGCCCATAACGCCGGCTTCGACCGGGCCTTCGCCGAGCGCTACTGCCAGGCCTTTCAGGCCAAGCCCTGGGCCTGCTCGCTGAGTCAGGTCGATTGGAAGGCCGAAGGTTTCGAAGGCGCCAAGCTCGCCTACCTCGCCGCCCAGTGCGGCTTCTTCTACACAGGGCACCGGGCGCGCCACGACTGTGAGGCGGCGCTGCAGATCCTGGGGCGGCCGCTTCCGAGCGGAGAGACGGCCCTGGCGGTCATGCTGGCACAGGCGCGCCGCACGACCTGGCGTATCTGGGCCGAGCACGCGCCGTTCGCCATGAAAGACGTCTTGAAGGCGCGGGGCTATCGTTGGAACGGGGAGGCGGGGCCCGCGCCTCGCGCCTGGTGGATCGAGGTCGACGCCGACGCGCGCGACGCGGAGGTCGCCTATCTGCAGACGGAAATCTACCAGGCCTCGGTCGAGCCTTTGATGCGGCGGGTCACCGCCTACGAACGCTTTTCTGATCGGCTCTGAGGGGAGGGGCTGCTCTAGGGGGCCTTGGCCCACAGGCCGCGCCCCGCCGTCTTCGCCTCGGCCTCGGGCTTGGCGTAGAGACCCTTGCTGTAGCGACGATACTCGGTGGCGTAGCCCGAACGGATCAGGGCGGCGTTGATATCGGGGCTGACGCTGGACCAGCACTTGGCGACCGTGCGCCGGTAGCGGTCGCGGTCGACCGGACGACAGCCGACCCGGCCTCGGGTCAGGCGGATCAGCTCGTCCCGGGCCTGGTAAGCGAACGGCTCGGCCGGCGTCTGGCCGCGTTTCACCTCGGGCGCATCGACCCCGAACAGACGGATGCGCTCGGCGCCGCAGCGCAGGGTGTCGCCGTCGTGCACCTTGGGAGCGTCGCAGGCGATGATCGGCAGGGCTACAGAGACGGCGAGAGCGGCGAGCATGGCGCGTTGCTAGGCTGCTTCGCTCCGCGGTGACATAGGCGCGGTGACGTCTGGCGACCGATCCTGACGCAGCGCCGTGATGGCTTTGCCATCAGGCGGCGACTCGCGATCTGAAGGGCGTCGCGTTTGGCGAGGATTCACCATGACCCCTGAGGCCTTTTCGACCCTGGCCGGCCGGCTGGGCGCCGCCGTTCAGGTGAGGCGCGTGCTAGAGACGGTTCAGTTCAGGCTGGGCGGCCGCGCCTTCGCCACGCTGGGGTGGCCCGAGGCGGGGTGGGCGGTGGTCAAGCTCAGTCTCAAGGATCAGGCCGCGGCCCTGGCGATCAGCGACGCGGTGACGATCGAGCCGGGCCGGCCGCGCAATTCCGGCGTGACCCGGGTCTGGCTGAAGGGGATCGACGAGGACGCAATGGCCTACATCCTGACCGCGGCCTTCGGCGAGGCCTACGCCAAGGCCGCGCGCTCGCGGCCTGCTCGCGGCCGTGCGGCGATGCTGGGTGTCGGCTGATGGACGCGGGGATCAAGATTGTCGCCGTCCTCGCGGCGCGTGAGGGCAGGTCGGGCGAACTGGAGGCGCTGCTCACTGATCTGGCGGTCGCCAGCCGCGCCGAGACAGGCAATTTGCGTTGGGATGTCTGGCGCGACCAGGCCGACCCGACCCGCTTCGTGCTCGACGAGCTCTACATCGACAACGCGGCCGTGGCGGCCCATCGCGCCAGTCMGCATTTCGTGGCGTATCTGGCGCGGGTCGGCGATCTCGCCGAGCGAACAGCGTGGGTGGTTGATCCGGTAGACCTCGGCTGAGCGGGCCGTTGTCGGTCGCCGGGGCGCACCCAACATCTGATTGATCCGTCCGCCATCCGGGTGCGGTCGGCTTGGGCGGCGAGGTCCGTCCCGCCGCCCTGGCCGTCAGAAACGGGCGATGACGCCCGCGCCATAGTAGTCCTTGCCGGCAAAGCCGCGGACGATGAGGGTCTCGCTGGCATGGACACCGATCGCGCCATAGGGCGTGGTCTCATCGCTCACGCGCACACCCGCGCCGAGCTCCAGAGACTTGCCGAAGCGGTAAGCCGCCTCGAGCTTGCCGTAGGCCTTGGCCGCGGCGTCGTTGCAGTTGTCCTTGTCAGCGAACTGGCCGTTGCGGGTGTCGCGGCAGACAGTGCGGCCATTATTGAAGGTCTCGCTGCGGTAGCGATCGTTCTCGCCCTTGTAGACCAGGGCGCCCAGGCTCGGCGTCAGGCGAAACTTGCCCTTGCCGAAATTGTAGCCGAGGCCGAATTCCGTCCCCGAGAGGTCGCCGGCCTTGGCGCCGTTGAGCTCGATCGACCAGCTCTGGGCCTGTGCCGGATCGGCCAGGACGACGGCCGCCATGAGGCTTGCCGCGCAAAGCAGTCTCTTCAAGGTATTCCCCAATCATCTCGCTCGACCCCCGAGCGAGGAGCGCGATCTAATTTGAGGTAGAGCTCTGAGCGAGCGCTAACGACTCGCGATAGTGGACTGTTCGACCGGGTCGGTATCGATCGTGCGTGTCAGGCTTGGGGGAGCCGATGAACTTACAGAACTCGCTAGCGGCCGCCATCGTACTCGCGGCGGGCGCGTTGAGCCTGACCCCGACGGTGGTGTTGGCGCACGGCGGCGGGCTCAACGCCGATGGTTGCCATACCAATCGCAAGACCGGCGACTATCACTGCCATCGGGGCGGGGCGGCTCCCGTCTCACGACCTCGCGCACAAGCCCTCTCGTCGGGTTCTAGAGCCTATTATCCCAACTGTGCGGCAGCGAGGGCCGCCGGGGCTGCCCCATTGCGCGTAGGCGAGTCTGGCTACAGGCGTGCTCTTGACCGAGACGGCGATGGCGTCGCCTGCGAGCGTTAGAGGTTAGGGGCTGACCGCTTCGATCAGCGTCGTGTGCTCGACCAACGCCGTGTTGATCTCGGCGGCAATCGGGTCCTCAGATCACGCTTCTTCGTTGCACCGCTCATGGAAACTCCGCCTGAGCGAGGCTTAGCTCCCAAGGCAGGCGTCGAGTTCCACTGGAGGCGGCGGGTCAATCTAATGCCGGCAGAACGCTATCGGCGGCCGACTGGCCAAGGACGCGTTCGATCAGGTGAGCGAAGAACTGCATGACCGGCCGGCTGCGATCATGGGCTCTGCCTGTGCCCGAAAAATTTAATTTCGATGACCGCCGCCGGCATTGTGTTGCGTGTGAATTTAGCTCTCAGGTGTCGCCAGCCGGGAGGAGAGCTGTTGGTTGACCCGTAGGTGACTTTCGCGATTTTTCCCATCGGTTCTTTTTGACCGCTTGGAGCCGACGTGATCCCGCATCTATGTAACCATGTCCACGCTTGACCCTGATGATCGGAATTAATTCAGAATACCTCTCGCCTCTTCCCAATAGGGCGCGCCAGCGGTTTCTCGAAGAATAAAATCTATTTGAATTCAAATGCTTTGCTTTGCAGGTGGCGCTTCTGCCTGCATTTGGTGGGGCTCGCCTGGCTGTCACTGTGGTGAGAGCCGCGGTTTATGCCTCCCGCTTCCGCCGTTAGCGGTTCAAGCTTGATGATGAAGGCGTCGTCGTCGGTTCAGCAGGGCGGCAACGATACCGGTGCTCGGCATCCATAGTTGCCGGCTCTTTCCAGCCTGATGGCGGATCGGCGCCGGCTTGAGCCTGCCTCCCGATAAGCCTTCCTCAGCATCCCATATCGACAGGTGGGTTGGCCCTAGTCCTGAGAGCAGGCTTGGTGAGAGTCTGGCGTCAGTCGACAGTGATCGCGATATTGATCCCGGCCGGAAGCGAGCTGGAAAATCATCGCTACCCGCTGGATGCCTTCGGGGCAATGTTGCATCGGTATTCGATACAAAAAGCGCGCGGCTTCTCAGTTTGAGAAGCCGCGATGCGGACGTGTATCCCTTTGGAATGTATTTGACTCATGTAAATATCGCGAAATCTATGTGTGATCATTTGCACGAAGGCGGTTGGTGTCGTGTGTGGGGGATTCTGAAACAAATTAACTAGTTTGAAACGCGCAAATACCTATCACGCGGTCAGTGTAGTAGGTGGGGCGTTTAGTATGAGTGCTGGTGTATCGTGGGGCGCGAAGCGCGCCCTGGTCGTCGCGACGAGCTCGTTTCTGGCTCTGACCTGGTCCACGGCAAGTTTCGCGCAGACCGCGCCCAGCCGGACCCTTCCCCAAACCATCGCACCGACCGTGCAGGAGGCCCAGGGCGAGATCGCCCTGCCGGCCACCCGCCTGACGGCGGCCCCGGCCGGAGCCGAGGCGCTGTCGGTGCGGATCGAGCGCGTGGTGGTCGAAGGCGTCGCGCCTGACCGCGCCGAAGCCGTCGCCGCGCTGACCCGGACCGTCGAAGGCCAGACGGTCACTGTCGCCGCCCTCTACGAGGTCGCCGCCAAGATCGAGGCGCTGTACGCCCAGGATGGGCGCATTCTGACCCGCGCCACCCTGCCGCCGCAGTCGCTCAAGGACGGGGCGACCTTACGCATCGTCGTGGTCGAAGGCTTCATCGAGAGCATCGACGACAGCCGCGTGCCGGCCAAGGTGCGCGGGCCGATCCGCGACCGGCTGGTCAAGCTGATCAACCGGCCAGGGCTGAGCCTGCCGCAGATCGAGCGCCAGGTGCTGCTCGCCGCGCGCGTTCCCGGCGTCAATCTGCGCACGACCCTGGTTCCCGGCGAGCTCGTCGGCGGGGCGCGGCTGGTGCTGCAGGTCGAACACGACGCCGTCGCCGGCGGCCTGGGCGCCGACAACAGCCTGTCCAGCGCCTATGACGACTGGAACCTCGAGGCGCGGCTGACGGCCAATTCGGTGTTCGGCGCGGGCGAGCAGTTCTATGCCTTCGGCGCCTCGGCCACCGATCTGGCCCTGACGGGCGGGCATCCCCATCGCCGCATCGTCGGCCTCGGCATGATCGCACCGCTGGGCTTCGACGGGGCGACGGCGCAGCTGGAGTACCTGCACGCCGACACCAATCCGATCACGCCGCGCGGCGTGCTGCCGGTGCAAGGCCAGTTCGACCGCATCGTGGCCAAGCTGTCCTATCCGCTGATCCTCGGCCGGCGCGAGATGCTGTCGGTGTCGGGCGGGTTCGAGTGGACAAACGAAAGCCAGGCCGCCCGCGGCTTCGGCGTCGACCTCAGCAAGGACGCCCTGCGCAGCTTCACGCTCGGCCTCGAAGGCGGCAAGGCGATCGGCGCGGCCACCACCGTCTCGTCGCGCATCGACTTCAACCAGGGCATTTCGGGCTTTGGCGCGCGCACGCCGGCCGACGCGCGGCTCTCGGGCACGCCGCTGTCGCGCCAGGGCTCCAAGCCCGACTTCACCAAGCTTTCGGCCACCGCCAGCGTCGACCGGGCCCTGGGCGGTCCGTTCTCCGCGCGGCTGGTGCTGCGCGGCCAGACCGGCTTCGGCGGGGCCCTGCCCAGCGCCATGCAGTTCTCGCTGGACGGCGGCGAGGGCGTCTCGGGCTTCGACGCCGGCTCGATCAATGTCGACAGCGGCCTGACCGGCCGCGTCGAGCTGGCCGCCCTGGCCCCGATCGGCGGGCGCGTCTTGGCGCGTCCCTACCTGTTCGCCGCGGCCGGCAGGGGCTGGCTGGAAAAGCCGACCGTGGTCGAGAAGCCGCGGCCTGACGGCTGGTCGATGGGCGCCGGCGCCCGCACGACGCTGGCCGAGCGCATCAATCTCAGCGCCGAGCTGGCGCACGCCAACAGCAACCTGTTCGCCAAAAACCAGACGCGCCTCACGGCCAGCGTCAACGTCGCGTTCTGAGGGGGAGCCTGACCATGCTTATCGCCAACAAGCTTCGCCTGATCGCCACGACCAGCCTGACCCTGACCCTGGCCGCGATGGCCACCCAGGCGGCGGCGCGGGACGCCCTGCCCACCGGCGGTTCGGTGGTCGCCGGATCGGCCACCATCGGCGGCCAGTCGGGCGGCGCCCAGACCATCACCCAGACCAGCCAGAAGGCCGTGATCGACTGGGCCAGCTTCAACGTCGGCCAGGGTAACAGCCTGACCTTCGTGACGCCCAACGTCGACGGCGCGACCCTGAACCGCGTGACCGGCACGACGGGCTCGACCATCGCCGGCCAGATCACCGCCAACGGCAGCGTCTATCTGATCAATCCCAACGGCATCCAGATCACCCAGACCGGCGTGATCAACGCCGGTCGCGGCTTCGTGGCCTCGACGCTGGACATCTCCAACGACGAGTTCATGGCCGGCGCCGGCCGCTTCACCGGTACGGGCGGGACCATCGACCACCGGGGCTCGATCACCGTCGGCGCCGGGGGCGTCGTCGGCCTGCTGGGCGGCAGCATCTCCAGCAGCGGCCTGATCGTGGCCCCGGCGGGCAAGGTGGTGATCGGCGCGGTCACCCACGCCACCCTCGACCTCAACGGCGGCGGCTTCCTGCAGGTGGCCCTGCCCGAGCAGTCGGCCCTGGCGGCGGACGGTTCCAGCGCGCTGGTCTCGGCTCAGTCGGGCTACGAGGCGACCCGCAACACCGTCAATCTGGACGGCCTGAGCAGCGGCAGCGTGACCGGCCGCAACGGCGACATCGTGCTGGGCGGCAAGATCAGCGTCGATTCCGACGCCGGCGATGCGGGCTCGATCATGGTGATGGGCGCCAACACCCGCGCCAACGGCGAGCTTTCGGCCCGCGCGACGGGCGCCGCCGGCAAGGGCGGCTTCATCGAGACCTCGGGCAATTACGTCGACTTCACCGGCCTGCGCGTCGACACCCGTGCGGTAAGCGGTGCGACGGGGACCTGGCTGGTCGACCCCACCGACCTGACCATCGACGCCGCCGCGGCTTCGACCATCCAGTCGAATCTGGCCACCACCAACGTCACGCTCGAGACCTATCTCAGCGGCGCGCCGTCCGGACCGGGCGTGGCCAGCGAAGGCGCGGGCGACATCATCATCAATTCGGCGATCAGCTGGGGCGCCAATACCCTGACGCTGAACGCGGCCAACAGCATCAAGGTCAACGCCGTGCTGACCGCCTCGGGCAGCGCGGGCCTGGCCTTGAACTACGGCGACACCAAGGGCTCGATCGCCGCCACGCCGCTCGCCGGCGCCGGCCTCGACTTCGGCCTGGCCAGCAGCGGCTTCTCCGGCCGGATCGACTTCACGGGCGGAAGCAACAGCTTCGCCGTCAACGGTCAAGCCTACACCATCATCACCGCCCTGGGCGCGGCCGGCTCGACCACGGGCACGGACCTGCAGGGGGTCAACGGCGCTCTGGGCGGCTACTACGCCCTGGGGGCCAATATCGACGCCAGCGCCACCAGCGGCTGGAATAGCGGCAAGGGCTTCGATCCGCTTGGCGCGACCAATGCGGAAGGCGGCGGCAATGGCTTCACCGGCAGCTTCCTGGGCCTTGGCCATACGGTCAGCAACCTGACCATCAACCGCACGTCGTCCGCCTATGGCGGCCTGTTCGGCCGCACTGCGGCCGGCGCCTCCATCGGTAATGTCGGCCTCGTCAACGCCAGCATCGCGGTCAATGGCGACGCGAACACCTTCATCGGCAACGGCACCGGCGGCACGGCGGGCGCCCTGGTCGGCGTTTCCTACGGCGCGATCACCCAGAGCTATTCCACGGGCTCGGTGTCCGCCAACGGCGGCCCCACCTTCGGCCCATCCACAGGCGGCGCGGGCGGCGTGGCCGGCGGCCTGGTCGGCAAGTCCTACGGCACGATCACGGGCAGCCATTCCTCTGTCACGGTCTCGGCCGGCGGTCGCGACGGCAGCATCCAAGGCGGTGCGGGCGGCAAGGTGGGCGGCCTCGCCGGCCAGTCCTACGGCGTGATCTCGGACAGCTACGCCACGGGCGCCGTCGCGGCCAACGGCGGCGCCGGCATCGACGTCACGAGCGGTGCTGCCGGCGCGGGCGGGACGGCCGGCGGCCTGGTCGCCGAAAGCAGCGGCGTGATCACGGGGAGCCATGCGACGGGCGTGGTCTCTGCCAACGGCGGCAACGGCCGCACCTCCGGGGGCGGCGGCAAGGCGGGGGGGCTCGTCGGGCTGTCCAGCAGCACGATCACGGCGAGCTACGCCACGGGCGTGGTCTCGGCTACCGGCGGCGGCGGCGGCAGCGTCGGCGGGGCCACGGGCGGCACGGCCGGCGGCCTGGTCGCGGAAAGCAACGGCGCGATCACGAGAAGCTACTCCACGGGCGCGGTCTCAGCCAACGGCGGCGGCGGCGGCACGGCGGGCATATCAGCCGGCAGCGCGGGCGGTTCCGGCGGGACCGCGGGCGGGCTTGTCGGTCGGAGCAGCGACACAATCAGCCTGAGCTACGCCACCGGCGCGGCGTCCGCCAACGGCGGCGGCGGCGGCACGGCCGCAGTTGCATCTAATGGCGGCAACGGCGGCAGCGGCGGCGTGGCGGGGGGGCTCGTCGGCGACGCCAGCGGCGCGATCGCCCAAAGCTATGCGACGGGCGCGGCGTCAGCCAACGGCGGCGGCGGCGGCAGCAACCCTTATGGCGGGATTGGCGGCGCCGGCGGCGCCGGCGGCGCGGGCGGCAAGGCCGGGGGCCTGGCCGGCCTGGCCAGCGCCGACATCGCGCAAAGCTACGCAACGGGCCGAGTGTCCGCCGCCGGCGGCGGCGGCGGTAGTTCCATGTTGGTCGGCCCGCCGCCCGTCACGGTGTACGGCGCGAGCGGCGCCGCGGGCACGGCCGGCGGCCTGATCGCCGTGGCCTCGGCCGGAGCGATCGAAGCGTCCTACTGGGACCGCTACGCCAGCGGTCAGGCCTTGGGCGTGGGCTCCAACACCGGCGCGACCGTCACCAGCCTGGCCTCGGTCACCTCCGACGCGGCGCAATGGAACGCGACCGACTACATCTACAACGCCTCGGCCTGGTCGCTGTTGGCCACGGGCGCGACCAGCGACATCGACCTGGTCGGCGGCCAGGCCCTGACCTGGCGGATGTACGAGGGGTTCACGACCCCGATGCTCAAGGCCTTCCTGCAACCGGGAACCGTGGCCGTCAGCGTCGGCGACGCCAGCGCCATCTACAACGGCGTCCGGCAGTTGGTCAGCGCGCCGGTCACCGCGCCGAACGGGGTCGACACCAGCCTGATCCTGGGTGGCGGCCGCGGCCGCGATGTGGGCTCCTACGTCACCGGCGCCTATTCGACCCAGCAGGGCTATGACCTTATGGTCACCGCGACGGGCACGCTGACCATCACGCCCAAGGACCTGACCATCAGCGGCGGAACCAGCACGCTGACCTATTCCGGTTCAGCCTTCGGCAACGGCTATGTCGTCAACGGCCTGGTCGGTGGCGACTACATCAGCAGCATCGTCGGCGGCGCCATCGGCACGAATGTAGGGACCTACCTGGACAACCTGTCGGGCGCGACCGGCAGCGGCCTGTCGAACTACAACATCACCTATGTGAACGGCAGCCTGACGATCAACCCCAGGGCGCTGACGATCACCGGCAGCAATGTGACCGGCGTCTACACCGGCTCACAAAAGACCCACGCCGTGGTCGTCAACGGCCTGGTCGGTCGCGATACGGTGACCTCGGTCGGGGGCATCGCCACGGCGACCAACGTCGGGACCTACCAGGACAACCTGTCGGGCGCCGTCGGCAGCGGCCTGTCGAACTACAACATCACCTACGTCAACGGCAGCCTGGCCATCACGCCCAAGGCCC